>JAEWGQ010000148.1 GCA_023388235.1 Actinomycetes bacterium
CCTTCGCCGCCTGCGAGGAGTTCTGCGCGATCTCCCGGATCGAGGCACCCATCTGCTCGGCACCCGCCGCGACCGTCTGCACGTTGCGCGACACCTGCTCCGCCGCCGCCGCGACCACGCCCGCCTGGCTGGAGGTCTCGTCCGCGCTCGACGTCACCTGGCTCGACGCCGCCGACAGCTCCTCGGCCGCCGCGGCCACCGCCTGCGCGGAGTCCCGCACGCCGCCGATCGTCGCCCGGAGCGCCTCCTGCGCCGTGCCCAGCGCCTGCGCCATGTCGCCGATCTCGTCGCGCGACCCGGCCGCGGCCGGCACCGTGAGGTCGCCCTCGGCCATCGCGACCAGGGACGTGCGCACCGCGAGCGCCGAGGACCGGATGCGCCGCGCCACGAGCACCGCCACGGTGATCGCGGCGGCGGCACCGACGCCCAGGCCGATCCAGGTCACGGTGATCGCCTGCGTGGTGCGCGACGCGACCTCGTGGGCCTCCGCGTCGATGGTCTCGGCGATCTCCTGCTGCACGGTCGCGACGCTCTCGACGAGCGCCGTGCCCTTGGCGCCCGCGCCGCCGTCGCGCAGGGCCGCGAAGCCGGCGTGGTCGTCCGCCTCCGCGAGCGGCATCAGGTCCTGCTCCAGCATCTGGCGGTAGTCGTCCCACGCCGCCGTGTACTCGTCCCAGCCCGCGGGGGACGAGTCGAACGACACCCGGTAGGCGTCCTCCAGGTCGGCGGCGGCGGACTCGACCGCCGCGTAGCCGTCCGTGATCTTCTGGATCTCGCCGTCCTTGCTGCCCAGCGGGTACGTCGCCACCATGCCGGTGAGCATCCGGACGTTCCACAGCGCCGCCTGGAACTGCGACAGCGCGCCGTTCACGCGGGCGTCGGAGGCCGACATCGCCGCGGTCATGGTGCGGATCTGCGACATCTGCGCGACGGCGAACGCGCCGACGGCGAGCGAGAACAGCACGGCGACGGCCGCGGCACCCACGATCTGGGTGGCGAGCGGCAGGCGGACGCCGGCGCGGCGGCCGGGGGCGGCGGGGTCGGACGGGGCGGCGGCCCGGATGTCAGAAGGCACGGTGGGTCTCCTCAGGGTCGGCCCTCCCCCTGCGGCCCACGGTGCGGGCCCCTCACGGGCACGTCTCCCCTATCGGAGGCGGGCAGCCACCCGTGAGGCGCCGACCGGCCTCGCGAACGGGTGAAAACCGCAGGTCAGGCTTGCGGGGACCTCATCCGCCCTGATCCTGCGGCGTCAGAACCGCGGCGGCGGCGCGAGCCGGGCGTGCCACGCGGCGGCGGACACGTCGGTCAGGGACGCCACCTGGTCGACGACCACGCGCAGCCGCGCGGCGTCGTCCGGCGCCGCCTTCCAGTCCGCCGCGAACGGCGGCTCGAGCGCGAGCGGTGCCCGCTCGGACAGCACGTGCACGAGGTCGGCGAGGATCTCGCGCTGCCGCTGGTACAGGGGCTCGAGCTCGCGCGGGGCCATCACGTACGCGACGGCGAGGCCCTTGAGCACGAGGATCTCGGCGGTGGTGCCCTCGGGCACGATGAGGTCCGCGGCGTACCGGGTCAGCGGGCCGGGCCCGTACACCTCGCGGGTGGCGACCTGGGCGGCGCGCGCGAACCGGCCGATCAGCTGGCTGGTGGTGTCCTTGAGCGTCGCGAGCGCGCCGCGGGAGCCGTCGAAGCCGGGCGCCCACAGGTCCGCCGCGACGAGGCGGTCCATGGCGGCCTCCAGCCCGGCGGCGTCCACGGCGTCGCCGTACCAGGTCTGCACGGCCTCGACCACGCGCGCCCGCTCGTCGGGGACGGTGAGCACGGACAGGTCGAACCGGCCGCCCACGACGGCGTCCTCCACGTCGTGCACCGAGTAGGAGATGTCGTCGGCGAGGTCCATGACCTGCGCCTCCAGGCACTTGCGCCCGGCCGGGGAGCCGTCGCGCAGCCACGTGAAGACGGGCAGGTCGTCCGCGTACACGCCGAACTTGTGGGTCGGCCGGCCGGTGGCGGACAGCGGCCCCTCCCCCACGCCCCACGGGTACTTCACCGAGGCGTCGAGGCTGGCGCGGGTCAGGTTGAGGCCGACCGACTCGCCGTGCGGGCCGGTGACCTTCGGCTCCAGGCGGGTCAGCAGGCGCAGCGTCTGCGCGTTGCCCTCGAACCCCCCGATGCCGCGGGCGAGGTGGGCGAGCGCCCGCTCCCCGTTGTGCCCGAACGGCGGGTGCCCGAGGTCGTGCGCGAGGCAGGCGGTGTCCACGACGTCCGGGTCGCAGCCGAGCGTCTTGCCGATCTCCCGGCCCACCTGCGCGACCTCGAGGGTGTGCGTCAGGCGGGTGCGGACGAAGTCGTCGGACGACGGGCCGAGCACCTGGGTCTTGGCGCCGAGCCGGCGCAGCGCCGAGGAGTGGACCAGCCGGGCGCGGTCCCGCTCGAACGGGGTGCGCGCCCGGGACTTGGGGGCCTCGGCGACCCAGCGCTCCCGGTCGGCGTCGACGTAGCCGTCGGGATGGTCGTGGGTCACGCGCCCCAGCCTATCGAGCGCCCACCCGCGCAGGACGGGTGCGCGCGAACCAGTCGGCGGCGTGCGCGACGAGCGCCCGCTGGTCCATGAGCCGCGCGGTGGCCGCCCCCACCGTGCCGGTGCGCTCCCCGCCCGCCGCGGCGAAGTCCCGCCCGGCGGCGACGAAGTCGCTGTCGTCCACGACGGGCTCGGTGAACGGCACCCAGACGCGTCGCCCGCGTTCCAGCAGCGGGGCGGCGTTCGCGACGCGGGCGGTCGCGGTGCCCGACCACGCCTCGGCGAGGTGCAGGGACGTGTTCTTGTCGTGGTCCACGCCGAGCAGCAGCACCTGGCCGTCGCGCCGGTGCACCGCAGCCAGCGGGGACCCCGGGCCGACCGGGTCGTCCAGGTCGTGCCGCGCGACGACCTCCGCCGCGAGCGGCCCGCGCGCGGCGAACGACCGGTGCGGGTGCCCCGACCGCAGGGTGCCGGGCTGGGTGCGCACCGCCTCCGCCACCGCGCCCATCGACCGGCTCGGCGTCCAGCGCGGGTCGTACGGCGGCAGCGCGGCCCGGACCGCCTCCCAGGCGGCGGGCGGGACCGCCGGGTCGGCCAGGTACTCCGGGTCGCACAGCTGCCAGCTCTGCGACGGCACGACGAGCGTCCCGTCCGGGCCGAGCGCCTCCTCCAGCGCGAGCGCCACGGCCTCGGGCCCGCCGACCACCCAGCCGAGCGCGGACAGGCTGACGTGCGCGAGCAGCACGCCGCCGGGCCGCACCCCGAGCGCCCGCAGGTCGGCGGTCAGCCGCTCGGGCGTGACGACCGGGCGGGCGCCCGGGCCGGCGGTCACGCGAGCCGCCAGACCTGCACGCCGGGACCGTCGCCGGGCAGGTGCACCCCGTCCGGGCCGACGCGCAGGTCGGCGTCGCCGTAGAGGTTCTCCGCGCCGGACGCGAGGTGCGCGGGCAGCGTCGCGCCCTGCCACGGCGCCCGGGCGGCGAGGACCAGCACCCGCTCGTCGGCGGTCTCCCGCAGGTAGGCCACGGCGTCGTCCTCGACGACGGCCCAGCGCAGGCCGCCCTCGCGCAGCGCCCGGCTGGACCGGCGCAGGGCGATGAGCCGGCGGTAGACGTCGAACGTCGCCGTGTCCCACGCGGGCCCGCGGCCGGGGTCGCGGCCCTCGATGGCGTCCCACGGCATCGGCACGCGGGCGTTCTCGCCGTTCCAGCCGGTCAGCCCGCCCTCGTCGCCCGCGAACATCGCGGGGGTGCCCGGGTAGGTGAACAGCAGGCCGGCGGCGACCTCGACGAGCTCGCGGCTGCCGACGACGGTCCGCAGCCGCGGGGTGTCGTGCGACCCGAGCATGTTCCACTGCGAGCGCGTCACCCGCCACGGCACCGTCGAGTCGAACTCGCGCATCGTCGCGACCGCCGACGGCCCCGTGCGCCGCGGGATCAGCGTGGGGATGCCGAGGAAGTCCAGCGTCGTCGCCGGGTCGACCAGCCACGTCCACACGGGCTTGGTGAACGCGCCGTAGTTCATGTTCGCGTGCCAGCCGGCCCCGGTCAGGTCGCCGCCGGCGTCGTGGAAGTGCTCGCTGACCAGGACGGCGTCGGGGTTGGCGGCGGCCATCGTGGCGCGGACCGCGCGGGCGACCTCGTGCGCGAAGTCGTCGCCGCCGAACCGGCCGGTCATGTTGGCGACGTCGATCCGCCAGCCGTCCAGGGCGTAGGGCTCGGCGAGCCACCGCGCGATGACCGAGTCGGGGCCGTCCACCAGGCGGCGCGCGAGCTCGCGCGACCGGTACGACAGCTTGGGCAGGGACGGCACGTCCAGCCACGCGGCGTACCCGCGCTCGGAGGAGTCCCAGTAGTAGAACTCGCGCTCGGGCGCGGCGGGGTCGGCGGCGGCGCTGCGGAACCACTCGTGGGCGTCGCCGGTGTGGTTGGTGGTGAGGTCGCCGACCAGGCGCATCCCGCGGCCGTGCAGCGCGCGGCTGAGCGAGGCGAGCGCCTCGTCCCCGCCGAGCAGCGGGTCGACGTGCCCGAACGTGGAGGCGTCGTACCGGTGGTTCGACCGCGAGGGGAACACCGGCGTCAGGTACACGGTGTCCACGCCGAGGCGCTGCAGGTGGTCGAGCCGCTGCTCGATGCCGAGCAGGTCCCCCCCGTACAGCTGCACCGGGGTGACGGGGCCTCGCCCGACCGGCTCCTCGTCCCACGCCGCCGGCACCGCCCAGTCCGGCAGCGGGCGGTCCACCCCGGAGCGCGCGAACCGGTCCGGGAAGATCTGGTACACGACGGCCTCGGACGCCCACGCGGGCGCGCCCGGGTGCACCGTCAGGCGGAAGTCGCCGGCGTCGGTCACGTCGCGGTCGAACGCGCCGCGCCCGGTCAGCCACCGGTAGCCGCCCGGCTCGTCCAGCAGCCAGCGGTAGGACGTCACCGGGTTGTGCACGGGCACGTCGGCGACGTACCAGCGCTCGCCGGCGTCCTCGCGCTCGAGGCGGGCCGGCACGATGTGCGGCTCCGCGTCCCGCACCGTGCGGACCCACACGCCGCGCTCGGGGGTCCCGGCCGGCACGCGCAGCCGCACCGGCACGACGTCGCCGAGCGCCGGGACCTCCTGCGGCGCGTAGAGCTCGCTGCCGTCGTGGTGCGGGACGTCCAGCAGGTGCCCCGCCGGGCGCCGGGCGCCCCGGGCCGCCGCGGGGACGGTGGTCGTGGTGGTCATGCTCACCCCTTCACGGAGCCGGCGGTCAGGCCGGAGACGATGAAGCGCTGCAGGAACTGGAACAGCAGGATCACGGGCACGGCGGCCAGCACGGCGCCGGCCGCGAACACGCCCCAGTACTCCGAGAACCGCTGGTTGACGTACTGGTAGAGGCCGACGGCGAGCGTCTGCGTGTCCGGGTCGACCAGCACGATGGACGCGATGAGGAAGTCGGAGAACGTGCCGACGAACGACAGCAGGCCGACCACGGCGAGGATCGGCGCGACCAGGCGCAGGATGATCGTGAAGAACGTCTGGGAGTGGCTCGCGCCGTCCAGGGTCGCCGCCTCGTCGAGCTCGCGCGGGACCGTGTTGAAGAACCCGTACATGAGGTACGTGTTCACGCCGAGCGCCCCGCCGAGGTACACGAGGATCAGGCCGAGCCGGCTGCCCAGGCCGATCGCCGGGAACAGGTCCCGCAGCGTCACCATGAGCAGGAAGATCGCCACGTACGCGAGCAGCTGCGGGAACATCTGGATCAGCAGCAGGGACAGCAGCCCGCCGCGGCGCCCGCGGAACCGGAACCGCGAGAACGCGTACGCCGCGCACGCCCCGAGGAACACGGTGCCGACGGCCGTGACGCCCGCGATGACGAGCGTGTTCACGAACCACTTCGCGTACGGGTGCACGGGGTCGGAGAACAGGTCCACGTAGTTCTGCGTGGACACCGTGCCGAACAGCCGGTTGGAGCCCGTCAGCGACCCCGTCGGGTTCAGCGACGAGGAGACGATGTACAGGATCGGGAAGATCGCGAACACCAGCGCCACGGCGGCGACGACGTGCCGCCAGCCGATCTCCCGCCACCAGCGCCCGGGAGGCAGCCGGCGCGGGGCGTCCGCCGCGACGCGGCGGGTGGCGGTGGCGGGGGTGGTGGTGCGGTCGGTGGCGGCCATCAGTTCAGCTCCTCGAGCGCGCGGGTCCGGCGGAAGCTGATCGCGGAGATCGTCGCGACGATCAGGAAGATGAGGATGGAGATCGCGCAGGCCAGGCCGTACTGCCGGTTCACGCCGCCGAACGCGATCTTGTAGACGAAGGTGATGAGGATGTCGCTGGCCCCGACGTCCACCGGGGCGGACAGGTCCTGCGGCCCGCCCTCCGTGGTCAGGTACACCACGTTGAAGTTGTTGAAGTTGAAGGCGAACGACGAGATCAGCAGCGGCGCGGTGGACACGAGCAGCAGCGGCATGGTCAGCGAGCGGAACATGCGCCACGGCTTCGCCCCGTCCAGGCGGCCGGCCTCGTACACCTCGTGCGGGATGGACTGCAGCGCGCCGGTGCAGATGAGGAACATGTACGGGAAGCCGAGCCACAGGTTGACGGTCAGCACCGCCACCTTCGCCAGCACCGGGTCGGTCAGCCACGGGATCTCGGCGCCGCCGAGCAGCGTCTGGTTGACGAACCCGAAGTCCCGGTTGAGCATCCCGCGCCACACCAGGGCGGACAGGAACGCCGGGAACGCGTACGGCAGGATCAGCAGCGACCGGTAGACGGTCCGGCCCCGCACCCGCCAGTCGTTCAGCGTGATCGCGAGGAACAGCCCCAGCCCGAAGGTCAGGACCACGGAGCCGATCGCGAACCCGAAGGTCCACAGCAGCACCCCGACGAACGGCCCGCGCAGCGAGGCGTCGCCCAGCACGCGGGCGAAGTTGTCGAACCCGACGAACACGCGCCAGCCGGTGCCGAGCTCGGTGCCGTCCTCGGCGACGAACGCCCCGACGGACTCGTCCGCCGTGTACACGGTCCCCGTGGTGGTGTCCGTGACGGTGCCGGCGGCCTCGTCGTAGACCTTCGACGACGCGTAGACGTAGCCGGTCGACCCGTCGGTCGTGCGCAGGCTGCCGTCGTTCGGGTCGTCCGAGATCGGCACGCGCATCCCGAAGACCTCGGTCTGCCGCGCGACCACCTGGGCGAAGTCGAGGACCTCGTAGCCCGGGACGGCGACGACGCGGCCGCCCTCGACGTCGGCGTCGGCGGCGGGCTCGAGCGGCTGCTCCGGGCCCCCGACGAGCGTGTCGCCGTCCGGGTCCACGACGGCGAACGCCAGCTCGTCGCCCTGGGTGACGATGGACAGCGCGTACGTCGGCGAGTCCGGCACGCGCGTCTCGTCCTGCACCAGCAGCGCCTCGACGGCGTCGGCCCGGGTGGAGTTGTGCCCGTCGCCGTAGTTGGTGAACGCGGTCCAGCCCGTGTAGGCGACCACGAAGACCTGGTAGACGAGCAGGAAGATCAGGCCGGGCACCAGGTACTTGGCCGGCACGGCGCGCCGGGAGAAGTACACCAGGTTGACGACGAGCAGCGCGGCGACGAGGAACGCCAGGACGCCCCACTGCTGCTGCGCCGCCGAGGCCAGGACGCCGTAGACGCCGAGCGCGTCGACGAGGCCGACGAGCACGAGCTTGACGACGAAGCCGGCCGAGAACGTCTGGGCGCCGATCCAGGTCCGCGGACCGCGCGGTCCGGTGCCGTCGTCGCCGGGCCCGCGGGCCGTCCGGGGACGGGGGGACGCCTCGCTGGGCGCCGTCGTGCGACTCATGCTCTCTCCACGCTGAGGGGTCCGACGAGGGTGTGCCGGGCGGGCGGCCGCAGCCGCCCGCCCGGCGCGGCGGTCAGGCCGCGGCGATCTTCGCGGCGATGGACGCGCACATCTGCGTCCAGAGCTCGCCGGGGTCGCCCTGCTGGTTGATGATCGCGACCTGCGTGGCGCCCCAGTCGGACCAGACGGAGTCCATGGCCGGGATCGACGGCATGGGCACGCCGTTCTTGCCCACCTCGGCGAAGCCCGCGACGACCGGGTCGTCGGCGATCTTGTCGACCGCGGCGCTCAGCGCCGGGGCACGGCCGCCGGCCTCGTACAGCTCGAGCTGCACGTCCTCGGTGCCCAGGTAGTTCACGACGAACTCGTTCGCGAGCAGCGCGTTCTCGCTCTTGGCCGAGATGAAGAAGCCCTGGACGCCCACGAACGGCTGGGACTCGCCGCCGCCGGCGGACGGGATGGGCTCGATGGAGACGTCCATGCCGGCGTCGACGAAGTCGCCGACGTTCCACGGGCCGCTGATCATGTACGGCGCCTTGCCCTGCAGGAACGCCTCCTTGGCGATGTCGCCGGAGATCGTCGTCTTCAGCACGCCCTCGGCGCCGAGCTTGCCGACGTACGCGGCGAACGCGCGGCCCTGCTCGGTGTCCATCGCGAGCTGCGAGCCGTCGTAGGCGCCGGTGTCGTCCGTCGCGAACACGGGGGCGCCGAACGAGGTCTGCAGCGGGTACAGGTGGTACGGGTCGCCCGTGGTCTCGTCCTGCTGGATCAGCACCGAGTTCTCGGTCCCGACGGCCTTGGCCTGCTCGACCAGGGCGTCGAAGGTGTCGGGCGTCGGCTCGGTCACCAGCGCGTTGTTGCGCACCAGGCCGATGTTCTCCACCGAGTAGGGCAGGCCGTACAGGGTGCCCTCGTAGGTCATGGCGTCGATGGACACGTCGAGGAAGTCGCCGGCCTTGTCGCCGAGCTCGATCGGCGCGACCACGCCGTTCTGCACGAGCTTGCCGAGCCAGTCGTGCGCGCCGACGATGATGTCCGGGCCCTGGCCGGTCGGCACCTGCGAGATGAAGTCGTCGCGGATCTTGCCGAAGTCCTTCTGGACGAACTTCACGGTCACGCCGGTGTCGGCCTCGAAGGCCTCCGCGACCTTCTTGACCGGGCCGGACCGGGTGTCGTCCACCCAGACCGTCAGGGTGCCGGCCGACTCGGCCGCACCGGTGGACTCGTCGCCGCTCGCGGTGTCGTCGCCGCCGCCCGAGCAGCCGGCGAGCACCAGGGACAGCCCCAGTGCGGTCGCCAGCGCGGGGATGCTCCGTCGCATCGTGGTCTCCGTATCGCAGGAAGGTTGCCGGGCGGCTCCTGCGCCGGCCTCGGCTTGACGGGTCGGGACGCTAACGGCCCGCAGCCCTTCTCCGCAAGGTGTTGCAGCAAGTTTCAGAACGCGCATACAGTGTCGCCCGGCCGCTGCCGACGAGGACGCCGCCCGGGGCCCCGCCCTGCATCCGGAACGACGAGGACGAGGAGGCCCGGTGTCGCTTACGCTCGCCACCGTGCGCACCCGTCTGACGGACCTCGCCGACCAGGCGGGGGTCTCCACCGCGACGGTCTCGCGCGTCCTCAACGGCAAGCCCGGCGTGTCCACCCAGGCCCGCGAGGCGGTGCTCGCCGCCCTCGACGTCCTCGGCTACGAGCGCCCCGAGAAGCTCCGCACCCGGTCCACCGGCCTCGTCGGCCTGGTGGTGCCCGAGCTGTCCAACCCGGTGTTCCCGGCGATGGCGCAGGCCGTCGAGTCGATGCTCACCCGCCGCGGGTACACGCCGCTGCTGTGCACCCAGTCCCCCGGCGGCACGACCGAGGACCACTACGTCGAGATCCTGCTGGAGCACGACGTCGCGGGCATCGTCTTCGTGTCCGGCCTGCACGCCGACACCACGGCCTCCACCGAGCGCTACCAGGCGCTGCGGGGGCGCGGGGTGCCGATCGTGCTGGTCAACGGCCGCGCGGACGACGTCGACGCCCCCGCGGTGGCGTCCGACGACGCGGTGGCCGTCGACCAGGCGCTCACGCACCTGCTGGCGCTCGGGCACCGCAGGATCGGCCTGGCCACCGGACCCACCCGGTTCGTGCCCGCCCGCCGCAAGCACGCCCGGTTCGCGGAGCTGCTGCGCACCCGGCTGGGCGTCGAGGACCCGTCCGAGCACGTCGTGGCGACCCTGTTCACCGTCGAGGGCGGCGTCCAGGCGGCGCACGAGCTCATCGACTCCGGCCACACCGCGATCATCTGCGGCTCCGACCTCATGGCCCTCGGCGCGATCCGCGCCGCGCGGTCCCGGGGGCTCGACGTGCCGGGCGACGTGTCCGTCGTCGGCTTCGACGACTCGCCGCTCATCGGGTTCACCGACCCGCCGCTGACGACCGTGCGCCAGCCCGTCCAGGCCATGGCGCAGGCCGCCGTCCAGGCGCTCATGAGCGAGATCGCCGGGACGCCGGCCTCCCGCACCGAGCTGCTGTTCCACCCCGAGCTGATCGTGCGGGGCTCCACCGGCGCCGCGCCGGGCCGCCCCGACGCGACCGCCTGACCGACCGAACCCGGCGCTCCCGCGCCGCGCGCACCGTCCCCGCCGACCCCGGCCGGGGCTCCCCCTGCGACCCCGAAGGCACGCCGTGACCGCACTCGCCCCCACCCCGCTGACGACCGCCGCCCCCGCCGTGGTGCACGAGCCCGGGCCCGCCGACGGCCCGTGGTGGCGCGACGCCGTGATCTACCAGGTCTACCCGCGCTCGTTCGCCGACGCGGACGGCGACGGCGTCGGCGACCTGCCCGGCGTCACCGCCCGGCTCGACCACCTGGCCGCCCTCGGCGTGGACGCGGTGTGGCTGTCGCCGTTCTACCGCTCCCCGCAGGCGGACGCGGGCTACGACGTCGCCGACTACCGCGACGTCGACCCGCTGTTCGGCACCCTCGCGGACTTCGACGCCCTGCTGGCCAAGGCGCACGGGCTCGGCCTGCGGGTCGTCGTCGACCTCGTGCCGAACCACTCGTCCGACGAGCACGCGTGGTTCGCCGAGGCGCTGCGCACGCCGCCCGGCTCCCCCGAGCGCGCGCGGTACCTGTTCCGCGACGGCCGCGGCGCGGACGGCTCGCTGCCGCCGAACAACTGGGAGTCGATCTTCGGCGGCCCGGCGTGGACCCGGCTCACGCCCGAGCAGCACGGCGTGGACGACGGCCAGTGGTACCTGCACCTGTTCGACTCCAAGCAGCCCGACCTCGACTGGACCAACCCCGAGGTCCGCGCCGAGTTCGAGGACGTCCTGCGGTTCTGGCTGGACCGGGGCGTCGACGGGTTCCGGGTGGACGTCGCGCACGGCATGGTCAAGGCCGAGGGGCTGCCCGACTGGGACGGGCACGTCGCCATGATCGACGGCGCCGAGGGCGACGCGGCGGCCGACGGCGAGCCGATCGGCTCCGGCAACCAGGGCCCGATGTTCGACCAGGACGGCGTGCACGAGATCTACCGCGCCTGGCGCGCGGTGCTCGACGAGTACGACGGCGACCGGATGCTCGTGGCGGAGGCCTGGGTCGAGCCGCTGTCCCGCCTCGCCCGGTACGTGCGCCCGGACGAGATGCACCAGGCGTTCAACTTCGCCTTCCTCGCCACCGGCTGGGACGCCCCGAACCTGCGCAAGGTCATCGCCGCGTCCTACGCCGTGAACGACTCGGTCGGCGCGCCCACCACGTGGGTGCTGTCGAACCACGACGTCGTGCGGCACCCGTCGCGCCTCGGGCTGCCCGTGCCCGGCGCGCGCCCGAACGGCATCGGCCACGGCGACGACCAGCCGGACGAGGTGCTCGGCCTGCGCCGCGGCCGCGCCGCCACGCTCCTGATGCTGGGCCTGCCCGGCTCGGCGTACCTGTACCAGGGCGAGGAGCTCGGGCTGCCCGAGCACACCGCGCTCGACGACGAGCTGCGCCAGGACCCGGCGTTCTTCCGCACGGGCGGGGCGGAGCGCGGCCGCGACGGCTGCCGCGTGCCGCTGCCGTGGGCCGCGCAGGAGCCGGGCTTCGGCTACTCCCCGACCGGCGCGACCTGGCTGCCCCAGCCCGCCGGGTGGGCCGCCTACGCGGCCGACGCCCAGGACGGCGTGCCCGGGTCCACGCTCGAGCTCTACCGGGCGGCGCTGCGCCTGCGCCGCGACGAGCTGCTCGGCGGCGGCGGCGCGGCCTGGGAGCCGGCCTACGCGGACGAGGCCGACGTGATCGCCGTCCGGAACCGGGACGTGCTCGTGGTGGCGAACCTCGGGTCCACCCCGGTCGCGCTGCCGGCGGGCGCCGAGGTGCTGCTGGCGTCCGGCCTGCCGGGCGACCCCGCCGTCGTCACCGAGCTGCCCGGCGACACCACCGCCTGGCTGCGGGTGCGCTGAGCCGCCCGCCGGGCCGGCCCGGCGTCAGCCGCCGGAGACGCTCAGCTCCGCCTCGTGCAGCGAGCGCCGGAACTCCTCGGACAGCTCGCGGGACTCCAGCCAGCCGTCCGGCAGGTGCGGGCGCTTCGGGGTGCCGGCGCGCCCGCGCTGCCCCTCGGCGGCCTCGCCCGGGTACGGCTGGTCGAGGTCGAGCGCCGCCACCCGGTCGTCCAGCTCGGCCAGGCTCGACACCAGGCCGAGCGCCGCGCGCTGCTCCCCGCCGACCACGTAGCCCTTCCAGTACCAGGCCATGTGCTTGCGCAGCTCGCGCAGCGCCTTCCCCTCGTCGCCGAAGTGCTCGATCATCAGCTCGGCGTGCCGGCGGATGACCTGCGCGACCTCGCGCGCGCCCGGCCGGATCCGCTCGGGCGACCCGGCGAAGGCCGCCGCGAGGTCCGCGAACAGCCACGGCCGCCCCTGGCACCCGCGCCCCACCACGACGCCGTCGCAGCCGGTCTCGCGGACCATGCGCACCGCGTCCTCGGCGGACCAGATGTCGCCGTTGCCGAGCACCGGGATGTCCGTCACCGTCTGCTTGAGCCGGGCGATCGCCTCCCAGTCCGCGGTGCCGGAGTAGTACTGCTCCGCCGTCCGGGCGTGCAGCGCGACCGCCGCGACGCCGAGGTCCTGCGCCACGAGACCGGCCTCGAGGTACGTCAGGTGGTCGTCGTCGATGCCCTTGCGCATCTTCACGGTCACCGGCACGCCGTACGGCCGGGCCGCCTCGACCGCCGCCCGCAGGATCGACTCGAACAGCTCGCGCTTCCACGGCAGGGCCGACCCGCCGCCGCGCCGGGTGACCTTGGGCACCGGGCAGCCGAAGTTCAGGTCGACGTGGTCCGCGCGGTCCTCCGACGCGATCAGGTGCACCGCCGCGCCGACGGTCGCCGGGTCGACCCCGTACACCTGCACCGACCGCGGCTTCTCGTCCGGGGCGTGCGAGATGATCCGCATCGACTCCTCGCCGCGCTCCACCAGCGCCCGCGACGTCACCATCTCCGCGACGTACAGGCCCGCGCCGGACTCGCGGCACAGCCGCCGGAACGCCGCGTTCGTCACGCCGGCCATCGGCGCGAGCACGACGGGCGTGTCGATCGACAGCGGCCCGATGCGCAGCGGGGGCAGCACGTGCCCCGCCGGTGCAGGGGCCGCCGGGGCGGGGGCGGGCACAGCGGTCATCCCCCGATTGTCCCCCACGCCGCGGGCGACGGCCGCGGCCGTCGTCCCCGCGGGCCGGGCAGAATCGCCGTGTGACCGCTCCCGCCGCCCTGCGCACGCGCCGGGTCATCGCCGCCGTCCTGGTCCCGCTGGTCCTGCTCGCCGCCCTCGGCACCGCCCTGACCTGGCCGCACGGGGCACCCGCGACCGCCCGCACCGTCGAGGCCGTCGCGCTCGACTACCCGACCGCCACCGTGACCGGGACGTCGGCCGAGCGCTGCGCCGGCACCGTCGAGGACCGCGCGCCCGACGGCACCGTCCCGGCGCGCGTGCCGTGCCTGCGCGTGTCCGCGACCGTCACGAGCGGGGCCGAGCGCGGCCGCGACGTCGAGGTGTGGGCCGGCGCGGGGACGACGGCGGCGGACGTGCCGCCCGGCACGCGCATCGTCGTCGAGCACTACCCGGCCACCGACGCGGACCCGGAGGTCTGGGCCTTCCACGACTACGACCGCTCCGTGCCGCTGGTCGCGCTGGCGCTGGCGTTCGCGCTGGCCATCGTGCTGGTCGCCCGGGCCCGGGGGCTCCGGGCGCTGCTGGGTCTGGTGATCGCGTTCGCCGTCATCGGGGGCTACCTGCTGCCCGCCCTGCTGGCGGGCGAGGACGCCGTGGTCGTGGCGCTGTGCGCGTCCACGCTCATCATGACGGCCGTGCTGTACCTGGCCCACGGGCTGTCGCTGCGCACGTCGACCGCCCTGCTCGGCACCCTCGCGGGCCTGGCGCTGACCACGGGGCTCGGCGTGCTGGCCGCCGGGTGGGCGCGGCTGTCCGGCGTGAGCTCCGAGGACTCCTACCGGCTCGCGCAGCTGCTCGGCGACGCGGGCGCGACCTCCCTGCGCGGGCTGTTCCTGTGCGGGCTGGTGCTGGCCGGGCTGGGCGTGCTCAACGACGTGACGATCACGCAGGCGTCCGCCGTGTGGGAGCTGCGGGCGGCGTCGCCCGGGGCGTCGCGCCGGGAGCTGTTCGCCGGCGCCATGCGGATCGGCCGGGACCACATCGCGTCCACCGTGTACACGATCGCCTTCGCGTACACCGGCGCGGCGCTGCCGGTCCTGCTGCTGCTCGAGCTCTACCGGCTGCCGCTCGGACCCACGCTCACCAGCGGCGAGTTCGCCGAGGAGATCGTGCGCACCATGGTCGGCTCGATCGGCCTCGTCCTCGCGATCCCGCTCACGACCGCGATCGCAGCGCTGGTCGTCACCCGCGCTCGCGCGGCGTCGGCCCGGCACGCCGCCCCGGGCCCCCACGCCCATGCGGTCTTGGAGTCGAGTTCCGAAATCTGATATCGCTCGAAGCACACCGACGACCGTGCCGGTTGCCGAAACCTACGGAGCAGATGTCACCGCACGCACGTGGCGATTCCGGGATACAAGCAGGCGAACGCTGTTGGCTCGCGGCCTGCCGTCACCCTCGTAGGAAACGCTGAACTCGACGGCAAGCCCCGCGGCCAAATGACTCGCCGACTCATCCTCAACCGATCCGCGATGAAAGAAGACATTGTCAGGGTAGTCTGAGTGCTTTATGAATCCAAAGCGACCGCGCCAACTCAAGACCTCCCCGACCAACGTCGCCATTCCCTCCGCACCGGCTTGAACCGGCCCGATGATGAACCTTCCCAGTTCGGAGTTCTCGACATCACAACTCTCATCGCGCAATGCAACTGAGAGGTGCTTCGCGAACGAACCGATGCCCCCCGCCTTCACGAGGCCCATATTGGCGCGCATCCAAACCAGTACCGCGTTGAGTCTCTCGTTGTCCACCATAGAGCCCTGGACAGTCATGGCGCGGACAATTGCCGTCGCAGCCTCAAGAACCTCGCTCGCTAGCCGTGTGTCAACGTATCCACTCGCGAGTGCGGCGACTCCGGATTCGAACCCCAAGAACGCCTTGTCTATGGCATCCACTGGCTGATGCTCGTCGAGAACCGCTTCTGACCAACGCCGCCAACTTTCAACGTAAGCCGTCATAGCGATCATGTACGTCTTGCCCTGAGCAACCTCAGACGCCTGCAAGATAAGGGCCTGACCCTCTTCGAACTGCCTGACCCAGACGAGAAAGTTACCGAGCTGCAGGGCGGTCTCTTCGCTTTGAAGTACTTCGTGAGCGAACCGGGCGTGCTCGATCGCCGACTCCACATCGTGCATCCGGCGAGCCAGATTTCCTGCGAGGTAGTAGGACGTAATCGCTCGCTCTTCGTCGGTTTGAACGTTCTCAAGCGCCGAACGGTAGAACACTGATGCTTCCACCGCGCGACCGTGCGAAGAAGCAATGAACCCAGCGACTCGGTCGATCTCCCAGTACTCTGGATTTAGCGACCGCGCCCTCGCTACGAGTTCGTCGCTCTTCTCCAGATCGCCACGCCTACTATGCGATAGCGCCAATCGAAGCAGGTGAACGACCGGCTCGTCTTCAGGGGCCCTCGCGCGGACAATATTGGGCCCAAGGCGCCGCGAGGCTTCTTCAACGCGACTCTTTTCTACCGACTTTCGATAGTCCTGTTCAGCCGTCATGACGCGGGCCACAGCGGACTCGCGATCTGGCCGCTTTTTGAGGAACATCTGAGCGGCAACGCTGAGTCCGAGGCGCGAGTAGAGCCCGCCGTCGACGTCGGGCTCGTGAACGAGCATCGCTCCACGACTGAGTTCCTGGGAAGCTGCGCGCAACTCGTCGATCGATAGATCGCAGAAAATGGCCAATTCATCGAACGCGATGCTTCGGCTCAACGCGTCCATCACAAACAGCACGCTACGAGCGCGCGGCGATAGCGCATCGAACACGTTTGAAATGCAGTAGTTGATGAGCTCGTCTTGATTTCGCACGGTAGTCAACGGATCGCGCCCCGCTGCCACGGAGAGGACGTACCACTTGATGGCGAGTGGACTGTTTCGCAGGCGCTCCGATACTTGCCGCGTCGCCAAGCTTGAAAGTCGCGTCAACTGAAGGAGATTTCGCGTCGAGGCCAGCTTCTTCAAAAGCAACGTCGAATCACCAATTGCAAGAGGGCCGAGCGGGACCCTGCGCTCGATTTGCCCGATCCCGACCCTGCTCGTAAAGAGGTACGTGACGGAATCAGGAAGCGTGTCGTAAAGCCTCAGGACTTCGTCTCCTTGGGCGGATTCGAGGTTGTCGATGATCACGAGCGCAGTGATTCCACTCAACATATCAGCAAGCTCGTGGACCGATCCGGCGAAGTCTTTATCAAGAACGGCGCCGATCTCATTCGTGGCTCCCGATATCCCCTTGACGGCATCGGCAATCGAGCGCACACCGTTTGCGGTGAGCATTTCGCTCTTTAGGGATACCCAGAGGATGCAGTCGAAAACACTTTCACGATCGTCAACTATTGAGTATGCGACCTCAAGGGCGAGGGCGGTCTTGCCGATTCCTCCTTCGCCGGTGATCGTCACGATAGGCTCGCGCCGCTTCTGCAACATCGTTTTCAGGCGCGCGACGTCGACTGAGCGGCCAATCAATCCGGTCTCGTCGTAATCGGCGAGAGGCAAATTGTGAAGGACGCGTTCGCTCGGGGCTGGAACCGCTTCAAAATACGGTTCCCATTCCGGGTCGGACTCGAGGCGCGCGAGAATCTCGTGTGAGTTCTTCCAGTGCCTTGTAGTGAACGCACGCACCCCCGAAGCGACCGATTCAGGGTCTCCATCGCGAAGCGGACGCCCGTGCATCACTCTGTTGCGGATCGGCACTATGGCGTCAAGGCGCCCCGTGTTCGCTTTGATCTCACTCGCCAGTTCACCTGGAAGAAGTTCCCGGTGTCGGGCGAGCGCATCGAATGCTTGACGGAGGAACAAGTAGTGAACGATCGAGACAGATCCGTCGCCGACGTCGTTTATTCGCAGGATGTTGGCGCGTTCGAAGTCAGACCCGAAGGCCTGCTCTTCGCTTAAATGATCCGTGATATACTTCTCTATTGCCTCGCGCATATCCTGCTCGAAAGCATCGAGCAACACATACATCCGGGCACGGCTCATTCTAAGCGCGCTGGGCATCGATTCCCGCTTCCTGATCCAGTTAGCCGAAGGTACCGAGGGGCGGTCGCGCGCGGGTACCTCCGTATGGATGATTCTGGCTCACGGGCTCACCGTCACCGTGACGTCGTCCGGAGAAGGAGGTGATGCGCGGTCCGTCCCGAGCGGCTCAACCGGCCTCGCTGTTCAAAGCAAGCGAATGACCGACCGGAGCCGGGGCCAGGACCGCGGCGATCGCCGTCGTCAGCGGAATAGCCAGCACCAGGCCAATGGACCCGACCAGCGTCCGCACGATCTCCTCCGCAATCTCCCCGGACGTCAGCGCGTCGAGCAGTGTCCTGTCGGACATCCCCACGAGGAGCACCAGCGGCAGCGCGGCGCCGAGGTACGCGAACGCGACCGTGTACACGGTGGACGCGATGTGGTCCCGGCCGATCCGCATCCCGCCGGCGAACAGCTCCCGGCGCGAGGCGCCCGGCGACA
>JAEWGQ010000153.1 GCA_023388235.1 Actinomycetes bacterium
GTCCAGGGCGCGCGCGACCTCGGCGCCGAGCCGCACGGTGGTGCGCGGCGCGGGGCGGGCGGCCGTGAGCCGCGCCAGCGCCTGGAACGCGTCGTACGCGGAGGCGCCCCACGGCCGGCGCACCAGGTGCAGCCCGTCGACGTACCCGCGCAGCTTCTCCCGGCGCTCGACGAGGGCACGGCGCAGCTCCGCCGCGGCGGCCGGGTCACCCGGGTCGACGTCGAGCGTCATCGCGCCCATGAGCCGGCGCGCGGACGCGATCCGCCAGGCCGCGTCCGGCGCCACGTCGAGCAGGACCTCCCCGACCCCGAGCTGCTCCAGCCGCTCGCGCAGGGCGACGGCCGCGCGCCGGTGGCCGGGCACGTACAGGACGGTGCGCCCGTCGGCGGCGGCGTCCGCGACCAGCGCGGCGAGCGTGCCGGTGACGTCGGAGTCCGCCGGGGCGTCGACGAACACGTGCGCCCCCCCGGCGACGACGTCGAGCACGTGCTGCTGCGCCGGGTCGAGGTCGCCGACCCCGCGCTCGGTCGCCGGGTCGCGGTCGCCCCGCTGCGGCTCGGGCAGGGTCACCGCGAGCGCCGCGGCGGCGTCGGCCACCCCGGCCAGGGCCGCGACGACCTCGTGCCGCTCGAGCGCGGGCGCGAGCCGGTCGAGGTCGTCGACCAGCACCTGCCCGGGGTGCACGAACGTCCCCACGACGATGCGGTCCACCAGCCGGAAGTCGTCCAGCACGGCGGTGCCGAGGGACGTCAGCCGGGCGATCGCGTCGCGCGGGTCGAAGCCGGAGCCGGTGAACGCGCTGCGCGCCACGGAGCCCGGGTCGAGCAGCGCCCCGCGGGAGCGCAGGGCGCGGGCCAGCACCGGGTTCACCTCGAGGGACGGCTCGAGCGTGAGCTCGTAGTCGCTCTCCGCGGTGCCGCGGGCCGCGAGCGACACGGGACGCAGCAGCACGGGGGCGCGCACGGTGCGCGCGGTCGGCGCCGGCGCCTCGCCCCCGTCGTCGGTCCCGGCGCGGCCGGCCACGGTCTCCCGGGTGGCGGTGGCGATGGCGGCCACGTCGTCGGTGGCGACGTCGGGGGTGCTGTGCTCCGTCCACGTCGCCACGCCGATCGCGAGGTACGTCGGGGCGATGCCGTACTGCTGCGCGTACGTGCCCGCGCGGGCGGCGACGGCACGGGCACGACGGCGGGCGGTGCCCAGCGCCGCACCCTCGCGCACCAGGTTGGAGAGCCGGGTCTCGCGGCCCGCGAACAGCTGGGCGATGCCGGACGGGTGCGCGGCGGACAGGTCGAGCGCGGCGTCGCCGAGCAGCTCGACGTCCGCGAGGGTCGACCCGCCGGCGGCCTCGACCAGCGCGGCGCGCCAGGTGCTCGTCGCGCCCGCCACCAGCTCGGCCGCGGACGGCGGCTCGACGAGGACGGGCCCGCCCGGGGCCGCGGGGTCTGCGGTGGGCTCGGTGCTGTCGGTCATGGGGGTCTCGCTGTCCACCGTGGGGGCGCGCTCGGGACGGGGCGCAGCGCCCTCCGTCCCGGTCGCCGGCGTGTCCGCGCGCGGCGCGGGGACGACCGCCTCACCGGAGGCGGCCGGCTGTCCGAGGGCAGGGCGGCGCGCGGGAACCTTCACCCGAAGCACGCTAACCGCCGCACGCCCCGGGGGTGGCGTGACGCGCCGCTGTGGGCCGTGATGACGCGGAACTCGCCCGCTCGGCCGGCGACCGGCGGCCGGGCGCGGCGCCGCCGGGCGAGGGGGCGACCGGGCCGGTGAGCGACCGGGCACGTGCCCGGACGACGGGGGCCGGGGGCGCTGAGCAGGGCGTCCGGCGGGGAGCGCTGTAGCGCTGCACCGGGCGGGGAGCGGGAAGCTCTGAGCAGGGCATCCGGCGCAGAGGCCGGGGTGCTGAGCGGGGCATCCGGCGGGGGCGGCGTCGTCGCGCGCGGGGCCGGGACGTAGTCGACGGTGCGCACCGCGCAGGGGGCAGGCGATGCGCACCGTCGGAAGAGAACTATGGCCCTGCGGTGGTGCAGCGGTCAACAACCTGGCCTCCCCCCGGGTGAACGCGTTCACAGGCCGCGTCCAGAGAGCGTGCGTCGTCGCAGGTCGCGCACTCCGGGGCGTGAGGCAGATCACCCGGTGAGGGTTTCCGGTGCCCGGCGGGGGCGGGTGCCGGGCACCGGAAGCGAGGTGCGGTGGGGCCTGTCAGCCGCTGCAGGCCCCACCGACCCCTCATGTCTAGGCCCCGCCGGCGCCCCCGGTCGGCCCTCAGTGGCGCGGACCCCCCGCGTTTGAGTGCTCCGCGGGCGGATCCTGCGCGGTGCGCCCGGCCCGTTGAGGGGTCGGGGCACCGCCGCTGCGTGCTCCGCTGGGTGCTGCCGGGTCGTGCACTTCCGCACGCGCGCCGCCGGTGCCAGGCTGCTGCCGAGGAGCGCGAGGGGGCGGAGATGGCGGACGACCACCCGGTGACGGTCGCGGCGGGGACCCTGCGCGACGAGGACCGCGCGGACGACCCGTCCGGCGGGACGACGTTCCCGCACCGGTGGACCGCCGACGGGGTCCGGGTGTCCACGGCGTTCACCGGCGCGCACCTGCTGCACCTCGCCGTGGCCGGGTGCGTGCTCAACGACCTGTTCCGCGAGGCGGCCGCCCTCGGCATCCCCCTGGCGGGCGCGCAGGTGACCGCCCGGGGCGGCTTCGACCCCGGCACGTGGGCCTCGACCGGCGTCACCTACGCCGTGCGGCTCGACGGCCCCGGGCCCGAGGACGCGGGACGGCTCCTCGCCCGGGTGGACGACGTCGCCGAGATCCCGCGCGCCGTGCGGCAGGGCGCCCCGGTGCGCCGCGTCAGTGCTCCCGCCAGGCCGACAGGTCCCCGCGGTTGACGAAGCCGAGCTTGCGCAGCGCGCGGCTCATGTGGTTCTCGACGGTCCGCACGCTCAGGTAGAGCCGGTCCGCGATCTGCCGGTTGCTCAGGCCCTCCCGGGCGAGCGTCGCGACCTCCCGCTCCCGGGAGGACAGCGGCTCCGCCCGCAGCGCCGCCGCCGCGCCCCCGGCCGCGGCCGGGTCGTCCGCGCTGCCGTGCCCGATGCCCACCAGCCGCTCGCCGGCGCGCACCAGGCTCGGCATGACGTTCGCGCGCGTCGCCGGCAGCACCGCGGCCGCCGCGTCCTCGTCCGCGTCCGCGACGGCGAGCAGCAGCCGGACGTACGGCTCGAGCAGCGGCAGCCGCACCCGGGACAGCGCGTCGCGGACGACGTCGGCGCGGGCGGGCGTCATGGTCGCCGGCCCGCCGGCCCAGGTGACCAGCGCGGGCTGCCACAGCCCCGCCTCCGCGTACCGCTGCCCCGCCTCCCACGCGATCTGCCCGGACGCGGCCGCGTCGCCGGACGCCGCCGCGAGCGCCACGTGCCCGAGCACGCGCATGGAGCGGATCAGCGGGTAGTACGAGTTCGGGGTCGTCTCGAGCTCCCGCGCCAGCACCCGCGCGAGCGCCACGTTGCCCAGGTGCGCCTGCAGCACCGTCGCCATCATCAGGCCGCGCCGGTGGAAGGTCGTCTCGATCGGCCCGGCCGCGCCCAGGCGCAGCGAGGTGCTCACCACCCGCCAGGCCGCCTCCTCCTGGCCGCTGAAGTACAGGGCCTCGGCCAGCACGCACGTGTGCACGCGGATGCCGAGGCCGTCGATCTCCGCGTGCGCCGCGTCGAGCAGCCGGCGCTCCCAGCGCTCGGCCTCCGCCAGCCGACCGCAACCCACCAGCGCCATCCCGCGGACGGCGGCGACGTAGTGGCGCACCTCCGGCTCGGCCTGCGACACGTCGTTCGCCTCGCACACCCGCAGCGCCTCGGCCGGCCAGCCGGACTCGAGCAGCGCGGCCGCGCGGATCGCCACCGGCCACCCCCGGAAGAACCGCGCCGGCACGTCGTGCACCGGCTCGTCGGCGACGTCGCGCGGCGAGCGCCCGTCCGCGAGCTCCGCGACCAGACGGCGCTTGAGGTCGCGCAGCGCCGTGAAGGCCGTGAGGTCGGTGCCCGGGCCGTCGAGCACGGCGTCGACCTCGTCGGGGGACCCGCCCGCCCAGGCCGCCCAGCGCGCCCGGTAGTACGCGTACGTCAGGCGGTCGTCCTGGCAGTCGCGGTCCGACAGCGGCGTCTCGGCGAACACCGCCGCGAGCTGCTCGGTCGCGGGCCGCCGCATGAGCAGCGCCAGGTAGGCGTTGGCCGTCGAGACCGTCGGCGCGCTCAGCCAGGCCGTCCGGCGCGCGCTCTCCTCCACGGTGGCCCGCTCGTGCACGAGCCCGGCGAGCGCCGCGGTCCAGCGCCCGTACCCGTCGCCCTCGGCCCCGGGGTCCGCGAGCAGCACGGCACTGAGCTCGTCCTGCGGCGGGGGGACCGGGGTGCTCGGGCCACCCGCCTCCGCGACGCGCCGGGCGAGCTGCCGGCGGCGGAACGTGCCGGCCCGCTCGCGCAGCGCCCGGGCCAGCACGGGCGGCGCGACGCCCAGCATCTCCCCGGCGCTCCCGACCTCGTGGCTCACCACGCGCCCGCGCGCCGAGAGCTCCGACAGCACGGCCGGGTCGACCAGGCGCGCCGCGAGGTCGGCGGGCACGGGCCCGACGCTCGCCAGCAGCTCCAGGGCCGCGACGACGGGCCGCGGCACGTCGGACAGGAACGTGAACGCCACCGCGTCGACGGGGACCTCGCCCAGCGTGCCGTCGTCCACCCACATGCCGTCGACCCGCTGCAGCGCGCCGCCGGCCCGCGCGGCGTCCACGAGCGCGACCGCCGCCCCGGGGTTCCCGCCGGTCTGGGCCATCACGGACGCCGTCAGCCCCGCGTCCGCCGGCGCCCCGAGCACGGACGCCAGCAGGCCGGACACCGCACGGAAGCCGAACGGCGGCACCCGCACCTCCGCCGGCGACCGGGCCTGGAGCACCTCGCGCATCCCCGCGGTCGGCGCGTGCAGCGGGTCCGCCGTGGTGCTGGCGACCAGCACGCTGGAGGTGCGGCCGAGCACCCGCCGGACGACCCCGAGGCTCCGCGGGTCCATCCGGTCCACGTCGTCGACGAGCAGGACGCTGCGCCGCGCGCGGAGCTCGTCGGACAGCCAGTCCGCGAGCGCGGTCTCGTCGGCGACGCGCACCGGCGCCGACGCGTGGTCGAGCAGCGCGGACAACCGCCCGCGGCCGGCGGCGCGCAGGAGCATCCCGTTGGCGCCGCGGCGGGACGCGTCCGCCAGCAGCGACTCCAGCACCGTCGTCTTGCCCGCCCCGCGGTCACCGCGCACCAGCACGTCCCGGCCGAGCGGCAGCCACCGCTGCACCGCCAGCACCGCAGCCCCGAACCCCTCGGTCTCCACCGCTCCCCCTCACCTGCCGACACGTCGCGAGTACGCACCTTGGCCCCCGCCGGCCCACTCACGAACGCCGGGACGCCACCTACACAGGACGCGGGCCGGAGCGGGACCGGCGTGCCGGGCACACCACTCAGCGGGCAGGCGCCCTGCGGGCAGGCGCGTGCGGTCCGGCCGCGGGCGCCCGGTGCCCAGGGCGTCGCGGGTGGGGTAGGTGGCGGCGGCGTGCGCCCGTTCGGGTGCATCGCGACACGCCCGCGTGTCGCAGG
>JAEWGQ010000154.1 GCA_023388235.1 Actinomycetes bacterium
GGCCTGCGCGCACCGCCGCGCGCCCGCCTCGCGCGACGCCGGACCCGCCTCGCGCCACGCCGCACCCGCCGTCCGTCCCGCCCCTGCGCGCCCTCCGGCCTCGCGCCACGCCGGGTGTTCCGCGTGATCACGCGGATCTCCCGGCCTCCGCGCAGCCGGTTGGACTCTCGCGTCCGGAGTCGGCTATTGTTCTCGACGCACCCGGAAAGCCGGTGAGAACCGGTGGAACGAGGCGCGCGGACGTGGCTCAGTGGTAGAGCATCACCTTGCCAAGGTGAGGGTCGCGGGTTCGAATCCCGTCGTCCGCTCGGAGGCAGACACTCCCGGCCGACCTTCTCGGTCGCTGAGGACTGAGGTCTCAGGGTGGAGTGGCCGAGAGGCGAGGCAGCGGCCTGCAAAGCCGTATACGTGGGTTCGAATCCCATCTCCACCTCGTATCGCCCGGGCGATTGGCGCAGCGGTAGCGCGCTTCCCTGACACGGAAGAGGTCACTGGTTCGATCCCAGTATCGCCCACCAGCAGCAGAGCCCCAGGTCATCGACCTGGGGCTCTTGCCGTGTCCCCCGGGGAAGCACCCGCCCCCTCGGCTCCCCCGGCAGGGCTCGACCCTGGCAGCGCTGGCGCGGCGCCACCCGCGCGGTCTCCGGTGTGCCGGCGATCACGTGCGGCCCGGCGCTACGATCGGCTCGGCTGACGAGGGCCGCGGCGACGGGGCTCGAGGCGCTGACCCGGGGTCGCGGCCGTGCGGCCCCGGGGTGTCACGACGACGTGCGGAGGTGGACCATGACGTCGCTCAGGTGCGTTCTCGGACGCCACGACTGGCGGGTGGAGCGGAACCCCGACAAGGGAGGCCCGGCCGCGATCACCGAGGTCTGCGCGCGGTGCCACCGGGACCGCCCGGTGTACGAGCCGACGTCGGGGACCTGGATGGCCACGGGCGTGATGCGCGGGCCCAGCTGAGCGATCGGCTGCGGGTGCGTGCTCGCCGGCGGTGCCGGCGATCTCGCCGCGATGTCCACGCACCCGGTCGTCCGGGACGCCACCGCGCCGCCGAGCGGCGGGCGCACCTGATCACGTCCCGCGCGTCGCCTCGCCCACGACCGGCTGCGGGCCGTCCGCGCGGCCGTCCTCGTTCATGTCGGCCGAGCGGGCCTTGCGGCTGTCCCACCGCAGCAGCACGGCCGCCGCTGCCGCGGAGATCACCGTCCCGGCGAGCACGGCGACCTTGGCGCCGGCCGCCGTCGTCTCGTCGGTGAACGAGAGCTCGGTGATCAGCAGCGACACCGTGAACCCGATGCCCGCCAGCAGGCCGACCGGGAGCAGGTCCCGCAGCCCGACGCCGTCGGGCAGGCGCAGCCGCGACGACCGCGTGACCAACGCGACGGCCCCGAGGATGCCGGTGACCTTGCCGACCACGAGGCCGAGCACGACCGCGGGGACCACGGCGCGCGCGAACGGGGAGCCGCCGCCGTCGCCCACGAGCGTGACGCCCGCGGAGAAGAAGGCGAACAGCGGCAGGGCGACCACGGCCGACCACGGCTTGACCGCCTGCTCGTAGCGGTGGGCGCGGTCGTCGGTCTCGCCGTGCACGGGCCGCGCCGGCACGACCAGGCCGAGCAGGACGCCCGCGATCGTGGCGTGCACGCCGGAGGCGTGCATCAGCGCCCACGCGACGAGCGCCAGCGGGGCCAGCAGCCAGGGGTGGACGTACGGCGACCGGGCGAGCGCGGCGAACAGGGCGATGGCGACGACCGCGAGGCCGAGCGCGCCGAAGGACACGGTCTCGGTGTAGAAGACGGCGATCACGACGATCGCGAGCAGGTCGTCGACCACGGCCAGGGTGAGCAGGAAGGTCCGGATCGCCACGGGCAGGCCGCGGCCGAAGATCGCCAGCACCGCCAGGGCGAACGCGATGTCGGTCGCCGTCGGGATCGCCCACCCGCTCAGGTCGGACCGGTCCCCCGCCGCGAGCAGGACGCCGGTGTAGACCGCGGCCGGGACGAGCATGCCGCCCACCGCCGCGATCACCGGGACGGCGGCCCGGCGCGGGTCCCGCAGCGAGCCCACCACGATCTCGCGCTTGAGCTCGAGCCCCACGGTGAAGAAGAAGATCGCCAGCAGCCCGTCGGCCGCCCAGTGCGCGACGTCGAGGTCCAGGTGCAGGGCCCCGGGCCCGAGCACCGTGTGCGACACGGTGTCGTAGGCGGCGCGCCAGGGCGAGTTCGCCCACAGCAGCGCGACGGCGGCGGCGGCGATGAGCAGGGCGCCCCCGGTGGTCTCGCGCGACGCCCAGAGGCGCAGGGGGGACGGTGCGGGCGCGTGGGCGCGCTCGAGGTTCATGGGGACTCCCGGTGCGGCTGAGGACCTCGCAGCAGGGTCGCCGGCGAGGACGCCGACCAGACTTCCCGGCACACCAGCGACCCACTCTACGGGCGCGGCGCCGCACCGGCACGGCGTGCCCGCGTACCGGCGTGCCCGCCCTACGCGACGGGCGCGCCGGCCTCCGGGTCCAGCCCGGCCGCGCGGAGCACCTGCGCCGCGGTGGCGACGCCGACCTGGGCGAACGGGCCGAGCAGCACCGCGAGGTGCGTGCGGTCCAGCTGGTCGTGCCCGCTGATCGCCACGGCCGCGCTGTCGATCAGGGCCGCGATGCTGCTGCGTCGCCGGCCCACCCCTGCGGAGTCGTCGAGCGACGGGAGCACCGCGCGGTAGGTCCGCAGGGCCGCCGAGCTCACGCTCGTGAGCGTCGCCGCGGGCAGCCGGAGCTGCGGCAGCGCCCGCACCGCGTCGACGGACGCCTCGGAGGGCGTCACCGCCCGGGCGAAGGCCCGCCAGTCGTCCGGCGTCGCGCGCTGCAGCTCCTCGAGGAAGGCGTCGACCAGGTCGCCGTGCGGTCCGTACGTCATCCGTGCTCCCCCTCGTTGCTGGTCAGGGCCCCGAGTGTACGCACGGACCCCACCGCGGACCCGGTGCGCCCCGTGCCCCGTGCGGGAGCGGGGACGCCCGGGTCCGCTGCGCCGGTCAGGCCGCGGGCCCGGTCGCGGTGGTGCGGCCGACGAGGTGCGGCAGGGCGCCGTCGCGCAGGAACACCGGCACCACGTCGAGCGGGGCCGCCGCACGGATCGTGCGCCCGCCCTCGTGCACCTCCCCCGTCGCCGCGTCGGTCCAGCGCGCGCCGGCGGGCAGGTGCACGTCGCGTTCCGTCGTCCCGGCCGTGAGCACCGGCGCGACCAGCACGTCGGGGCCGAGCAGGTACTGGTCGTCGACCTCCCAGGCGCGGGGGTCGTCGGGGAACTCGTGGAACAGCCCGCGCATGACGGGCTGCCCGTCGGTGTGCGCGGCGCGCATGACGTCCCGCAGGTAGGGCCGCAGCGCCTCGCGGAGATGCACGTACCGCGCGAGCACGGTGTACACCTCCTCGCCGAAGCTCCACAGCTCGTTGGGCCCGCCGGTGCGCAGCCGCGGGGACCCGTCGGCGGCGGTGACGTCCTCGTAGGGCAGCCGGTCGCCGTGCAGGCGCATGACGGGGCTGAACGCGCCGAGCTGGAACCACCGGACGAGCAGCTCGTGGAACGCCGGGTCGCGCACGTCACCGCGGTGGAACCCGCCGATGTCGGTGGTGAACCACGGGATGCCGGCGACGCCCATGTGGATGCCGGCCGTGAGCTGCTTGGCCAGGTCCTCGAAGGTCGAGGCGATGTCCCCGGACCACACGAGGGCGCCGTACCGCTGGCTGCCGGCCCAGGCGCACCGCACGAGGTTGACGACCTCCTGCTCGCCGTCGGCGCGCTGGCCGTCCCAGAACGCGCGCGCGAACAGCTGCGGGTACAGGTTGCCGACGCGCAGCGCGGGGCCGGCGTGGTACCGGTAGGCGTCGAAGTCGTAGACGCCGTACTCCGGCTCGGCCTCGTCCAGCCAGAACGTGCGGATGCCGTGCGCCCCGTAGTTGCGGCGGCAGGTCTCCCAGAGCCAGCGGCGCGCCTCGGGGTTGGTGACGTCGAGGAACGCGCTCGGGCCCTGGAACGCCATCTGCACGTCGAGCCCGCGCTCCGCGCGCACCAGCATGTTCTCGGCCCGCAGCTCCGGGTAGTTCTCGGAGTCGAGCGCGACCTGCGGCCACACCGACACCATGAGCTCCACGCCGAGGTCGTCGAGCTCGGCGACCATCGCGGCGGGGTCGGGCCAGAACTCGTCCTCGAACCGGTAGTCGCCCATGTGCGGCCAGTGGAAGAAGTCCGCGACGATCACGTCGAGCGGCAGCCCGCGCCGCCGGTGCTCGCGGGCCACCTCCAGGAGCTCGGCCTGGCTGCGGTACCGGAGCTTGCACTGCCAGAACCCGAGCCCGCGCTCCGGCATCATCGGGGCGTGCCCGGTGGCGTCGGCGTACGCGGCGGTGATCCGCGCGGGGGTCGGGCCGGCGGTCACCCAGTAGTCGAGCTGCCGGGTGGACTCGGCGTGCCACTCCGTCCGGTTGCGCGCGAACGTGGCGCGGCCGATCGCCGGGTCGTTCCACAGGAACCCGTACCCGGCGCTGGACAGCACGAACGGCACGCTGGCCTGGGAGTTGCGGTGCGCGAGCTCGAACGTCGAGCCCTTGAGGTCCAGCACGTGCTGCTGGTACTGCCCCATGCCGTAGAGCTTCTCGTCCGGGTCCGCCTCGAACGCGGCGGTGAGCTCCAGGTCGCCGCCGAGCCGGGGCCGGAACCGGCGGGCCTGCAGGTCGAGCGAGCCGCCGCGGTCGATCTCGCGCAGCAGCACCCGGCCGTCGGCGTCCGTGAACGTCAGCTCGCACCGCGAGCGCTCGTAGCCGGTCGGCTCGTGGAACCAGGTCGCGGTGCGCAGCTCGACGCGCAGGGCGCCGTTCACGAGCGTCGCGCCGTCGGCGGTGAGCTCGACGGTCGCGGCGTCGGCCGGCACCTGGTCGCGGGGCAGCAGGGCGTGCTCGCTGTCGACGACGTCGCCCATCAGCGTGGCCCGCACCCGGACGGAGTCCGGGCCCCAGGGCTCGACGACGAGGGTCTCGCCCCCGCCGCGCCAGACGAGGCGCGTGCCGTGGGCGCGCACCGCTCCGATCGCGGGCTCGGTGGTGGTCACGGGGTCTCCTCCTCGGGTCGGGCGGTCGGGACGAACACGCGCATCGTGGACGCGCCGCGCTCGGCCCAGCGGTGGTACGGCACGAGCGTGAGCCCGGCCTCGGTCGCGCGGGCGGGGCGCGGGGGCTCCGGTCCGTACGGGACGGCCGCGGCGGCCGGGGGCTCGGGCAGCAGGCGGGCGCGCACGACGGCGCCGTCCCCGCGTGCCTCCGGAGCCACGCCGGGGTCGACGCGGACCGCGTCGAGCGGCACGCCCGGGGGCAGGTCCACCGACTCGGCGCACAGCACCAGCGGCCCGCGCTCGACGGCGACGCAGCCGCGGACCGCGTCGATGCGCGGGTCGGGCCACGTGAACCGCGGCTCCACCGGCAGGTCGAGCCGCACGGTGTCCCCGGGGCGCAGCACGCCGCGGGCGACCGCCCAGCCCGGGTCGACGGCGCGGGTGACCCCGTCGGTGCCGGTGAACTGCGCGCCGCGCGCCCACGACGGCACGCGCAGGCGCAGGGCGACCTCGCGCCCGGGGGCGTCCAGCACCTCGACGTGCACCGTGCCGTCGTCCGGGTAGCGGGTGGCGACCCGGACGGCGAGCCGGCCGCCGCCGTCGAGCGCCACGTCGACGTCCGCCGCCGCGTGCTGCAGCAGGGTGAGCTCGTCGCCGTCCACCGCCACCGCGTACGCGTGCCAGGACGCGAGGGTGCGCGCGACGTTGGTCGGGCAGCACGACACGTCGAACCACGGCGCCCGCCCCGCGCCCTCGGCCCGGGGGTTCACCGCGTCGGCCTCGGCGTCCTGCCCGGCGGTGCGCTGGTGCAGCGGGTTGGCGTAGAAGAACGCCCGCCCGTCGCGGGCCGGGGACGTGGCCACGACGTTGAAGTAGGTGCGCTCCATCAGGTCGGCGTACCGGACGTCGCCGGTGGCGAGGTACAGCCGCCACGACACCATGGTCGACGCGATGCCGGCGCACGTCTCGCAGTACGCCCGGTCCGCGGGCAGCTCCCAGTCGTCGCCGAACCCCTCGTCCTGGTGCCGCGAGCCCATGCCCCCGGTCAGGTAGGTGCGCCGCTCGACCGACCGCTCCCACTGCCGCTCGACCGCGGCCAGCAGGTCGTGGTCGCCGAGGTCGACCGCGACGTCCACGGCGCCGGCCGCGAGGTACAGCTGGCGCACGGCGTGCCCGCGCCAGGCGTCGGACTCCCGCACCGGGACGTCGTCCTGGAAGTACGCGGGGCTGAGCAGCGGGATCGGCCGCAGGGTGCCGTGCCCGCGGCGCTCGACGAACAGCCGCGCCTGCTCGGTGTACCGCGGCTCGTCGAGCGCCCGGCCGAGCTCCGCGAGCCCGACCTCGATCTCGGGGTGGCCGCACACGCCCGGGCGGCCGGTCGCGCCGAACTCCCGGCACACGTGGTCCGCCGCGCGGCGCGCGACCTGCACCAGCAGGTCCTCCCCCGCGGTGCGCACCCGCGCGACGGCGGCCTGCAGCAGGTGCCCGGTGCAGTAGAGCTCGTGCCCGGACTCCAGGTCGGTGTACCGGCCGGGGCGCCCCGGGTGCCCGAAGCACGTGTTGAGGTAGCCGTCCTCGTCCTGCGCGGCGGCGACCCGCGCGACCAGGGCCGCGTAGGTGTCCGCCAGCGCCGGGTCGTGCGCGCGGCCGAGCTCCCAGGCCATGGCCTCGAGCAGCTTGTAGATCTCGGAGTCGGAGAACTGCCAGCCCGGGCGGTCGGGACCGGTGGTGCCGCCGGCGACGGCGTCGAAGCTGGCGACCCAGCCGAGCCGCTCCATCCAGTCCAGGCAGTGCGTGAGGGTCGCGCCGGCGTTGGTGGCCTGGCGCTCGGCCCAGAAGCCGTCGGCGAGCCGGACCTCCCGCACGCCCGCGCCGCGGCGGGTGCCGGCGCGCGGGGCCACGGGCCGGGCGGTCGCCGCGGCGGTGGTGGCGGCCGGGGCGGCCGCGGTGGTCGTGCCGGCCATCAGTCCTTCACCGCCCCGGCGGTGACGCCCGCGGCGACGTAGCGCTGGGCGACGACCAGCAGCACGGCCGCCGGCACGGACGCGACCACGGCGGTCGCCATGATGGCGTTCCACTGCGTCGTGTTGTTCCCGATGTAGTGGTAGATGCCCAGCGTGATCGGGATCAGGTCGCCGTTGCGGTTCAGGGTGGACGCGAAGATGAAGTCCGACCACGCCCACAGGAACGCGAACAGCGACACCGTGAGCACCGAGTTGCGGCTCATGGGCAGCACGATCGACCGGAACACCCGCCACACGCCGGCGCCGTCGATCGTGGCGGCCTGGATCAGCTCGCGCGGGATGCCGGACATGAAGGCGGTGAACAGCAGCACGGCGAACGGCACCGCCACCGTGGAGTCCGCGACGATCAGGCCGGGCAGCGTGTTGAGCATCCCGAGCCGGACGTAGATCGCGTAGAAGCCCATCGCCATCACCACGGCGGGGATCATCTGCGCGACGAGCAGCACGAAGTTCAGCGGGCCGCGGCCGCGCAGCCGCAGCAGCGCGATGGCGTAGCCGGCCGGGGCGGCGATCACCAGGGTGACGGCGACGCAGCCGAGCCCGAGCAGCAGGCTGGTCCCGAGGTTCGGCAGCTGCTGGCGCAGCACGGCCTCGTACCCCTCGAACGTCGGGTGCAGGGGCAGCAGCAGCGGGGGGTCGCGGCGCAGGTCGCGGGTCTGGGTCAGCGAGACGTTGACCATCCAGTAGACCGGGAACAGCATCAGCGCGGTGAAGACGACCCCGAGGGCGGTCTTCCACCAGGTGCGGCGCGGGGCGCCGGTGCGGGGGGTGCTCATGCGTCCTTCTCCTGCCGGCGCTGCAGCTGCACGTAGACGAGGCCGATCACCAGCGCGACGAGGATCAGCACGTTGCCGACCGCGGCGGCCGGCGAGAACGAGGGCTGGCCGGTGCCGAACGCCTCCCGGTACGACCACACGGCGAGGGTGGTCGACGCGTTCGCCGGCCCGCCGGTGGTCATCACCCAGATCACGTCGACGACCTTGAGGGTGTAGATGAAGCCGAGCAGCAGCGTGATGGCCGACACCGGGCGCAGCAGCGGGAACGTGATCCGCCAGAACTGCTGCCAGGCGTTCGCGCCGTCGAGCGACGCGGCCTCGTAGACGTCCCCGGGGATGTTCTGCAGCCCGGAGTACAGGATCACCAGGTTGAACGGGATGCCGAGCCAGATGTTCGCGATCGTGACGGACCAGATCGCCAGCGAGGGGTCGGTCAGCCAGTTGATCTGCCCGACGCCGAGCGCCCCGAGCACCGAGTTGACGATGCCGTTGTCGCCGTTGAGCATCCACGACCAGGTCGACGCCGAGACGATGAGCGGCAGCAGCCACGGCACGAGGAACATGCCGCGCAGCACGGCCGACAGCCGGAACGACGTCCGGAAGAACACCGCGAGCCCCAGGCCGATGGCGTACTGGAACACCAGCGACACCACCACGAACAGCGCGGTGTTCCGCGCGGCGACCGGGAACGTCGCCGACGTCACCACCTCGCGGAAGATGTCGAGCCCGACGAACTCGGCGTTCCCCTGGACGAACGCCCGCACGGTGTAGTCGTGCAGGCTCAGCTCGATGTTCCGGTACAGCGGGAACGCGTAGAACACGAGCAGGTAGGCCAGGAGCGGGGCGGCGAACGCCAGGGCGGCCCACTGGGTGGACCGCACGCGGCGCAGCCCGCGGCGCGGACCCCGCGCCGGGCGGCCGGGCTCCGCGGGGCGCGCGCGCCCCGGTGCGGCGGAGATGGTGGTCATGACGTCTTCCCTCGTCGTGCGTGGTCGGTCGTGCGGTGCGTCCCGGGGGCGGCGGGTGGCCGCCGCCCCCGGGGGCGGCTCACTCGGTCGCGGCCTGCGCGGCCTCCTGCGCCTCGGCGAGCGCGTCCTGCGGCGTCGCCGAGCCGGACAGCGCCTTCTGCACCGCGGTCCACAGCTGCTCGGAGATCAGCGGGTAGTCGGTGCCCAGGTCGTCGCTCGTGCGGCCCTTGGCGGCGCGGACGGCGTCCACCCACACCTCGAGGTCCGGCTCGGCGGCGAGCAGCGCCTCCTGGCCGGCCTCGGTCGACGGCACGTAGTACGCGAACGTCTGCGCGGTCTCCACGAGCCCGTCGGTCGTGGTCATGCACTCGATGATCTTGCTGGTGACGTCGTACCGCGCCGTGTCCTTCTGCACCGGCGCCACGATGAACTCGCCGCCGGTCGGGGCGGGGGCGCCGCCGCCGTCCCGGGCCGGGAGCTGGATGTACCCGGTCTCGAAGTCGGCCTCGGCCGCGCTGTTCACCTGCCACGTGCCGTTCTCGCCGAAGGCGAAGTCCCCGGTGAGGAACTCCTCCCACGTGGTGTTCTGCGAGTTGGTCAGCACCGACTGCTGCGCGTAGCCCTTGTCCAGCCAGCCGGTCCACAGCTCGAGCGCGGCGGTGGCCTCCGGCGAGTCCAGCTCGCGCAGGTCCGCGCCGGCGCCCCAGAACCAGGGCAGGAACTGGAACGAGCCCTCCTCGGTGTTGATCCCCGCGAACGTGATGCCGGTGTGGCCGGCGGCCTTCACGGCGGCGAGCGCGGCGTCGAGCGAGGCCCAGTCGGTGATGGACGCCGGGTCGACCCCGGCCTCGTCGAGGATCGCCTTGTTGTAGTAGAGCGCGAGCGTGTTCGCGCCGATCGGGATGCCGTAGGTCTCGCCGTCGACCACGCCCGCGTCCAGCAGGTTCGCGTCGAAGTCGCCGGTGTCGAAGCCGAGCTCGTCCATCGTCGTGAGCATCCCGGTGTCCGCCAGGGTGGACACCGCGGGGTTGTCGATGAGGATGACGTCGGGCGACGTGCCCTCCTGCGCGGACAGCAGGGCCTGGTTGGTCAGGCCCGTCGTGTCGTACGCCGTGCGCTCGATGGTGACGCCGGCCTGCTCGCCGCACGCCTGCACGCGCTGGTCCCAGTCGGACCCGCTCTCGTGCTGGGGGTACGGGTCCCACCAGGTGTAGGTGTCGGCACCGGCGGTCCCGCCGTCGGAGGATCCGGACGAGCCGGACGAGCACCCGACGAGGGTCAGGGACAGGGCGCCGGCGACACCGATCGCGCGGGCCAGGGGCGGGATTCGCTTCACTGCATTCCTCCTTGAACGGGGTGGAGCACGACGGCGCGCCGGGGAGCGCGCACGGCGGGGCACCGCGACGACCGGGCGGCCGTGCGGGGCGAGGGCGTGCGCCACCGACCCGGCGACCTCGTGGGCGCCGGCGGGGCCGGTGGTGCGGGTGTGCGGGTGTGTGCGGGTGTGCGGTTGTCGGCGGGCCGGCCGGGACCGGACCGCGGTGGGTCAGCCCGGGGGCGCCGCGAGGCTCCCCCGGTCGACGATCTCGGGCGTGATGAACCGGACGACGTGCGGGCCGCCGCCCTCGGGGCGCTCGATGCGCTCCACGAGGGCGCGGACCGCCATCCGCCCGAGCCGGTCGGGTGCGCTCTCCACCGCGTCGTACGGCAGCGAGAACGTGCGGGCGAACTCGTCGGAGTACCGCCCGACGACGGACAGGTCGTCCGGGACGCGCAGGCCGCGCTCCGCGACCACGGACGGCAGGGCGGCCGCCGCGGCCTCGTTGTTCAGCAGCAGGCCGGTGGCGCCGGGGTGCGCGTCCAGCAGGGCGTGGAGCTCGCGGCCGATCTCCGGCTGCCGCGCCGACCCGTTGGCCGTGTGCAGCCGGACGCCGAGGCGCCGCGCGCGCTCCGCGGCCGCGTTCTGCAGGCGCCACACGTACGCGCCGCCGCGCTCGACGACGTGCTGCGGCTGCGAGACGAGGATGACCTCCCGGTGCCCGAGCGCGTGCAGCCGCTCGACCATCAGCCGGCCGGTCTCCTCGAAGTCGAGGTCGAAGACGTCCACCCCGGTGCAGTCGGCCGGCAGCCCGACGAGCGCCCCGGGCTGGGACGCCGCGCGCAGGATCGGCAGCCGCTCGTCGTGCTCGGCGACGTTCAGCAGCACGATGCCGTCGACCATCCGCGAGTCGGTGATGCGCTGCAGCGCGTGCGTCCCGTCCTCCTCGGTGACGAGCAGGATGTCGTAGCCGTGCTCGCGCGCCGTGTCGGAGACGCCGAGGATGTACTGCAGCATCGCCGGCGCGAACTCGTCGGGCAGGAACTGCGCCAGCAGGCCGAGGACCATCGTCTGCGAGGTCGCGAGCGCGCGGGCCCCGGCGTTCGGGGTGTACCCGAGCGCGTCGACGGCGGCGAGCACCCGCTCGCGGACGTCGAGGGAGATCGCGCGCTTGCCGGACAGCGCGTACGACGCGGTGCTGCGGGACACTCCCGCGAGCTTGGCGACATCGCCGATGGTGGCCACAGTGCCTCCTGAGTTGCGAACCGGTTCGACAGTAGAGCACGCAGGGCGCAGGAATCAAGGCCACGCCGCCCGCGCGGGTGGTGAAAGGTGCCGAACCGGTTCGACAACGAGGGCGGAGGACGCTGCGGCCGGACGGCGGGCGGGACGCTGCGGCCGTGGGACGGGTGGCGCGGGCGTCGGACCCGGCGCCTACGGTCGCCTGGTGAACCGCACCGACCGCCTGTACGCGCTCGTCGAGGTCCTGCGCGCCGTCGCCCCGCGTCCGGTCAGCGCCCGGCGCCTCGCCGAGCGGTTCGAAGTGAGCGTCCGGACCGTCGAGCGCGACCTCGCCGCGCTGCAGCAGTCCGGCGTCCCGATCTGGGCCGAGCCCGGCCGCACCGGCGGCTACTGCCTCGACCCCGCGCACACGCTCGCTCCCCTGGCCCTCACGGCCGACGAGGCGCTGGCCGTCACCCTCGGCCTCGGCCTGCTCGGGTCGGGCCCGTTCCAGCAGGCCGCGCGGTCGGCCGCGCGCAAGGTGCTCGCGGTGGTCGGCGACCGGCGGCTGCGGGAGACCCTCGACATCGCCGCGCGCGTGCACCTGCTGGAGCAGGACCCGCCGCCGGCGACCGTCCCCGGGTTCGCCGAGGCGCTGCGGACCCGGCAGGTGCTCCGCCTGCGCTACCGCGACGGCCGGGGCGTCGCGACGGTCCGCGACGTCGAGCCGCTCGGCTGCGTCGTCCGCGACGGCTGCTGGTACCTCGTGGCCTGGTGCCGGACCCGCGACGGCATCCGCGCGTTCCGGGGCGACCGCGTCACCGCCGTCGAGCCGACCGGGACGACCGCTCCCCCGCGCGCGTTCGACCCGGGCGACCTGGACATCCCCTCGGGCCGGCTGCGCCCCGCCTACGCGCCCTGACCCGCCCGGAAACACCGACAGGACGGTGTCGCGAGCGGGTCCGAGGATGGCGCTGCCGGGTCGGACGACCCGGCAGAGAGGACCCCACCGTGCAGCTCGCCTCCGTCCGCATCATCACCCACGACGTCGACCGGCTCGTGCGCTTCTACGAGCGCGTCACCGGCAGCACCGCGGCCCGCCCCGCCCCCGTGTTCGCGGAGATCCGCACCCCCGCGGCCACCCTGGCGCTCGCCGCCCCGGCGACGGTCGCCGCCCTCGGCGCCGACGCGCCCGTCCCGGAGCGCAACGGCTCCGTGATCCTCGAGCTCGAGGTGGCGGACGTCGACGCGGAGTTCGCGCGCCTCCGCGACGACCTGACCGACGTCGTGCTGGAGCCCACCACCATGCCGTGGGGCAACCGGTCCGCCCTGTTCCGCGACCCGGACGGCAACCTGGTCAACCTGTTCGCCCGCCCGACCCCCTGACCCGCCCCCCGCCCTGCCCCGCCCGCGCCCCAGCCCCGCACGGCACCGTGAGGGGCGCGTTCGGCCGCGCCACGCCGCGCGTGTCCGGCAGAACCCTCCCCTCACGGCCGCCGCGCCCACCGGCTCGGGCGGGTCAGCGCTCGAGGACCCAGCCGGGGCGGCGCGGGTCGTCCACCCGCACGACGACGTCCGCCGCGGCCTCGGGGTCCGCCTCCGCGCGGTAGCGGTCCTCGGCGGCCAGGCGCCACGCGTCCTCGGGCGCGGTGAGCCGGCGCAGCGTGCCCGGGCGCACCGCGAGGTGCACGGTCAGGTCCGCCGGCAGCCAGCGCCCGAGCAGCAGCCCGCCGTCCAGCAGCAGCACCGCGCCGGGCGGGGCCGCGGTGCGCACGGCCCGGGCCGAGCGGTCGCGGGCCGCGTCCCGCAGCGCCGGCAGGTAGCGGCCGTCACCCCCGGGACCGAGCGGGTCGAGCACCTCGCGGATCAGCGCCCCGGTGTCGAGCGCGTCGTCGAGCAGCGCGTCCGGGTCCCGCCGGCCGTGCTCGAACCGGACGCCGGCGGGGTGGAGGAAGTCCCCGGCCGATACCCGCAGCGCGGCGTGCCCCCGGGCGCGCAGCGGCTCGACCAGCGCGTCGGCCAGCACCCCGGGACGCGTGGGCGGCGCGCCGTCCAGCAGCACCCGCCAGCGCCGGCCCGGGTCGGCCGCGCCGGCGAGCCCTTCCAGCACCCGATCGACCAGCCGCGCGACGACGACCTCGGGCGTGACGGCCTCGACCCGCACCGCCGGTCAGCGGGAGGTCACGACGCCGCGCACGAACGCGGCCTGCCCGGCGTGCTCCAGCACGTCCCCGAGCACGCTCACCAGCCGCACCCCGACCGTCACGGGCGGGTCCCACGACTCGTCCACCACGCGCGCGAGGTCGGCGTCCTGCAGCCGCGCCAGGTACGCGTCGGTGGCCGCGCGGGTCGCGTCGCCGTACTCCCGCAGCAGGGCCGCGTCCGCCCGGACCTGCGCCACCTCGTCCGGGCGCTGGCCGTACCCGGTGGCGTCCCGGTCGAACGGCAGGGCGAACCGGTCGGCGAAGCCCTGGGCGTGCCACACCTGCTCGGTGCCGGCGAGCGCCGCGACCTGGGCGTCCTCGACGCGCGCCAGGTGCCACACGAGCCACGCGATCGTGTTCGCCTCGCGCCCGAGGCGGGCGGTGAGCTCGTCCTCCCCCAGCCCGTCCAGCACGCCGTGCACCAGGTCCCCCACCCGGCCGAACCCGTCGACCAGCACACCGATCCCGTCCACGCCCGCTCCTGTATCCGCGCCTGCCTGTCGCGTCCGACGCTATGCCCCGGGTGCGCCGCCCGCGACGCGGCAGGCCGTCGCCGGACGGGCCCGCGACGCGGGAGACCCCGGAGCGCCGCCCGACCGCTACTGCGCCGCCGCGACCGCCGGCCCGGACTCGACGCGGTCGCGCACGCCACGGAGCATCCGCGTGCTCATGAGGGTGCTCACCGCCGCGACCGCCTCGACCAGCGGCCGCGCGGCGGGCGTCCGGCACAGGTACCGCTCCCGCACGACCAGGCGGGTCGTGCCCGCGTCGGGCCCCGGGCGCAGCGTGAAGGACCAGGTGAAGTCGTACGGCGCGGGCGCGGCGTCGGTGCCCTGGGGCGCGGCGCCGGCGAGCACCAGCGCCCGCCGCGGCTCCGCGACGACGACCTCGAGCCCCACCTGCGGCGCGAGGTGCACCCGGTCGCCCACGGCGAGGTCCTGCCACGCGGGCACGATCTCGTCGGCGCTGTGGATGTCGAGCCCGACGAGGTTCTCCAGCGCGTCGTACGAGTAGAAGCCGCCGCGGCCCCAGCCGATCTGCACGAGCCACGGCCACACCTGCGCGGGCTCGGCGGCGATCGTGATGCCGCGGGTGGCGGTGAGGTGCGCGAACGGCAGCACGCCGTCCCCGGGCAGGTCGACCGACCGCTCGACCTGCGTGGCACCCCGGCGCAGCCCCTGGTGCCGCAGCACCGCGACCCCCGCGAGCAGCCCCGCCCCGACCAGCACCCGTCGCCCACGTGTCATGCCGAGCACTCCACCACGCCGCTGCGGCCGGCGCCAGGGCCGTCGGTCCCGGGTGCACGGCACCCGTGTCCCCGACGCGCCGGCCCACCC
>JAEWGQ010000184.1 GCA_023388235.1 Actinomycetes bacterium
AGGACGAAGGAGAGAACCCTTGCCCTCGCCGCCGATGCAGCGGCTAGCCTCGGCGCGTGACCACGCCCGCCGCGACGTACCCGCCCCCGCCCGGCAGCCGACCCTGGGGCCGCGCCGCACGGGACGCCTGGAGCGTCCAGTGGCGGTGCCAGGCGGTCATGGGCGTGCTCGGGCTGGTCGCGACGATCGTGCTCGCCGTCTCGACAGCGTCCGTCGACGGGTCGGGCCTCGTGGGCTTCGTCTGGCTCGCGCACGCGGTGCTGACGCTGGTCGTGGGGTACCCCGTCGGCACGGTCACGGGCCGTCTCCTGCCCGAGCAACCGACCCGCGCGACGGCGTCCTGGTCCTTCGCGCTCGCCGGGGCGGCCGCGGGCGCGGTCATCATGGTGGCGACGAACCCCGCGGTGCTCGCCGCGTACGCCCTGTTCGGAGCCGTCGTGGCCGGCAGCGCCCGCGCGTGGGCGCACCGGGCGATCGTCGAGCGCACCACCGGCACCGCCGCGGCGCCCGCGACGCTGCCCGTCTAGGGCGTCCCGCCGCCGGTGCGGCCGGACGCGCGCCGACGCCCGCGGAGAGGGAAGCGGACGAGCACGTCGGCGCCGTCCTGCGACCACCAGGTGAGCGTCACCTCGTCCGCCGTCGCGCGGATCGGGAGCAGCTCGTGCAGCGCGTCGACCTCGTCCCCGGCGAGCGCCGCGCCGACGGACAGGTGCGGGACCACGTCGTCGAACGCCCCGCCGTACGGCGGCCACTGCGGGAAGGCGGCCGCGAGCAGCTCCGTGAGCCGGAGGAACGGTCCGGCGGGGTCGGGGGCCAGGTACGTGAGCCCGCCGGGGAAGCGCCCCACCGCGGACAGCCGGAAGTCGAAGGCCGGGACCGGCTCGAGCACCGTCCGGAGCGTCCGCACGAGGTCGTCGTCCACGTCGGCCCGGTCCACGAACGGTCCGAGCACCGTGATGTGCGGGCACACGGGCGCGAGACGGGGGGTGACCGCGTCGAGCACCGGCACGGGCACCTGGATCACCGTGTGCCCCACCGGGCCGGTCTGCCCGCCCCCGGCGTGCGCTCGGACCGGCGGCGTGCCGGTCCCACCGTCCCTCACCGGGGCTCCGCGACGCCGCGGACGTCGTCGTAGCCGTCGACGGCCCGCGGGTCGACGTCCGCCGGGTCCGCCTCGGCGCGCGCCGCCAGCGACCGGGCCACGGTGAGGGCGTCGTCGCCGAGCCGCCCGAACCGCCGGGCGACGTGCCCGAGGCACAGGCCGGCCAGCCCCAGCAGCGGGCTGCCCGACCTCGCCCGCGTCCCGGCCTCCACGCACACGCGCTCGACGAAGGCCGCGTCGTCGTCGTGCAGCGCCGCACCGACGAGCGCCCTCGCCGCGTCGTCCTCCGCCGAGGGGTCGTGCAGCGCCCGCTCCAGCGCGGCGACGACGACGTCGTGGGGGAGCGCCGGAGGGTCCCGGAACGTGCGGCGGGGCGCCATCCCGCGATGCTAGCGGCCGGGGGAGGACGGCCGAAGGCCCGGCACCGCGGGGGTGCCGGGCCTTCGTCGTGCGCGTGCCGGTCAGGCGTTCGCGGCGCCCTCGTCGGTGCCCGCGGTGCCCTCGCTCGCCGCGCCCGCGTCCGGCTTCTTCGGGGCCGCGCGGCGCTGGGTCGCCTTCTTGGTCGCCTCGGAGACCTTCTCGGTCGCGTCGGCGACGCGCTCCTCGACGTCCTCGCGGACCTCGGCGACGCGCTCGGCGGCCTTCTTGGTGGCCTCGCGGCCCCGGGCCACGGCCTCGCCGGCCGCCTCGCCCACGGCCTCCGCCGCGTCGCCGGCCCGCGCCCGGAGCTGGTCGGCCGCCGGCGCCTCGGGCTCCCAGGGCTCGGCCCAGGGGTCGGTGGTGGTGCGCGACCGGGTCCAGGCGAACACCGCGGCGCCCGCCCCGACCAGGGTCGCGAACAGGAAGAACCGCTTCGCGCCCTTGTGCTGCTTCTTCTCGGCCTGCTTGGCGGCGGCAGCCGCAGCCGCGGCAGCCGCGGCGGCACGGGCCTTCTTCTTCCCGGCCTCGGCGTCGGCGACGTGCTCGATCGCGGACCCGGCGCGCTCGGCGGCCTCGTTGACCGCCTGCACGAGCTTCGGCAGCAGGTCCTCGACGAGCTTGTCGTGCGCGGTGTCGATGACCGGGCCCGCCTTCTCCGCCGCCTTCTCGACCCGCGGGGCGGCCGCCTTGACGCTCTCCTTGTACAGGTGGTCGATCCGCGGGATCAGCCACTCGATCGCGCCCTCGACGCGCGGCTGCGTCCACTCCAGCGCGTGCTCGGCGGCGCCCTTCGCGGCGACGGCGGCGTCCGCGGCCTGCACCTTGGCGGTCGCGGCCAGCTTGCCGGCGCCGTCGGCGGCCCTGCTCCCCGCGTCGGCGAGCACGGCCGCGGCCTGCTCCTTGACGCGCTCGGAGGTCAGGTGGTCGGTGACGGTCTCGAGCTTGCTCCGTCGGGTCAGGAAGGCCATGTCCACACTCTCCCGCTCAGCTGGTCCGATGGCCTCCCACTCTGCCACCGTCGGGGCTCCGGCGCAGGTGGCAGGCGCGTGTTCGTCCCGCGTGAACACCGGATCCCCACCAGGTCGGCGCACAGCGGTCCGTGACAGGATGACGGGCATGCACGCGACCCTGCACACGAACCGTGGCGACATCCGCCTGGAGCTCTTCGAGAACCACGCCCCGAAGACCGTGGAGAACTTCCGCGGCCTCGCGACCGGCGAGAAGGAGTGGACCGACCCGGCGACGGGCGAGAAGCGCACCTCCCCGCTGTACGACGGCGTCGTCTTCCACCGCGTCATCGACGGCTTCATGATCCAGGGTGGCGACCCCCTGGGTTCGGGCCGCGGCGGCCCGGGCTACACCTTCGACGACGAGATCCACCCCGAGCTGCGCTTCTCCGAGCCGTACCTGCTCGCGATGGCGAACGCCGGCCTGCGCCGCGACCCGGTCACCGGCCAGGTGGGCGGGACCAACGGCTCGCAGTTCTTCATCACCGTGACCGAGACGCCGCACCTCAACGGCAAGCACACGATCTTCGGCAAGGTGGCGGACGACGAGAGCCGCGCGGTCGTCGACGCGATCGCCACGACCCGCACCCGCCCGGGCGACCGGCCGGTCGAGGACGTGGTGATCGAGTCGGTGACGTTCGAGTCCTGACGCCTCGATGACCCACCCGCAGCCGGGCCCGGCAGCCCCGACCCCGCCGCCGGTCTGCCCGCGGCACCCCGACCGCGTCGCGTACGTGCGGTGCCAGCGGTGCGGCCGGCCGGCGTGCCCGGAGTGCCAGCGCCCGGCTGCGGTGGGCATCCAGTGCGTCGACTGCGTGCGGGACGCGGCGAAGGCCACGCGTCCCGCGCGCACGGCGTTCGGCGGGCGGGTCGGCACGGGCCGTCCCGTCGTCACCCTCACGCTGATCGCGCTCTGCGTGGTCTCGTACGTCCTGCAGCTGACGACGACGTCGTGGACGCAGGAGCTGGCGTTCGCGCCGGTGCTGGGGGAGTCCGAGCCGTGGCGGTTCCTCACCTCGGCGTTCCTGCACTCGCCCGGGCAGCTGCTGCACATCCTGTTCAACATGGTGGCCCTGTGGTCCGTCGGGCCGTTCCTCGAGGCGATGCTGGGGCGCTGGCGGTTCCTCGCCCTGTACCTGCTGAGCGCCGTCGGCGGGTCCGTCATGTTCCTGGTGCTCGCGTCGCCGTACGACCAGTCGTGGATCACCGGGCTCGTCGGGGCCTCGGGCGCCGTGTTCGGCCTGTTCGGGGCGGTGCTGGTGGTGCTGCGCCGCACCGGCCGCAGCGCCGGCGGGATCGTGGGCGTGCTCGTCGCCAACGCCGTCCTCGGCTTCGTGCTGCCCGGCGTCGCGTGGCAGGCGCACCTCGGCGGACTGCTGGTGGGCGCGGTGCTCGGCGCGGCGTTCGCGTACGCCCCGCGGGACCGGCGCCTCGCCGTTTCGGTCGGGGCCTGCGTCGGCATGGCCGTGGTGCTCGCTGCGACCGTCCTGGTGAGCTACGGGCGGGTCTGAGCCTCGTCCCCAGCGTTGCTCACAGCTGTGGAATTACACCGGTGTAGTTATCCACAGGGTTGTGCACCCCTGGGGAAACGGCCCCGCGCGGCCTGGGGACAAGCGGTCCGGGGCTGGGGACGGCCCTGTGGTGGACCGGCCGGGCCCGCGACCGCGCGGGGACCGCGTCACTTCCAGCGGGTGGCCATCCCGAGGCCGCCGAGCGCGAACGCGAAGCCGATCGCGAGGTTCCACGAGCCGATCCCCGGGATCGGGAAGTCGAAGCTCGTCAGGTAGGTGACGACGATCCACAGCAGGCCCAGCACCAGCAGCCCGACGAGCACGGGGACGAACCACGGCGGGTTGACCGCGGGGCCGGCCGTACGCTCCGGCGGCGCGGTGTAGTGCGACTTCTGCCGCGTCCTCGACTTGGGCACGGGATGCTCCTGACCTCGACCGGCTGACCTTCACGGGTGCTCCCGCCGTCCTCCTGTGGACGGACGCACGGCAGCCACGAACGTGGCCTAGCGTAGTGGCGAGACCGAGGGGGAGAGGCATGCCGGACGAGCACCCCGAGCGCCAGGTCCACGGCGCCCACGCGGCGAGGCCCGCCGCGCGCACCGGGGTGCCCGCGGACGGTGCCGACGGGCTCGACCCGGCCCAGCGCCTGCGCGACGCACGCGCCCACGCCGAGCACCGGCTCGTGCGCCACCGCCGCCGCCGGGCGCTGCGGGGGACGGTCTCGGTGGCGCTCGTGATGGCGCTGTCCGGCGCGCTGTTCACCGCGAACGCCCGCCTCGCGAGCGGCACCAACACCCGCCAGCCCCAGGACCTCGCCGGCCTGCAGGCGAACGAGGACGCGCGCCGCGAGCGGCTCGGCGACGAGGTCGCGGCGCTGCGGGCCCAGGTGGACGCCCTCACCCAGGAGCAGACCGACACCGTCGGGCTCGAGTGGCAGTCCGCCGGGCCGGGCTACGACGTCGCCTCCGGTCGCGTGGCCGTCAGCGGCGACGGCATCGTCGTGCAGCTCGACGACGCCCCCGCCGACGGCCCGCGACCCGCGGGGACCGTCCCGGACGACCTCGTCGTGCACCAGCAGGACCTCCAGGCCGTCATCAACGCGCTGTGGGCCGGGGGCGCGGAGGCGATGGCCCTCATGGACCAGCGGGTCGTCTCGACCAGCGCGTTCCAGTGCATCGGCAACGTCCTGTCCCTCCAGGGCCGCCGGTACTCCCCGCCGTACGTCGTGACGGCGGTGGGGGACCCGGACGACCTGCTCGACGCCCTGGCCGCCGACCCCGCGGTGCGTGCCTACCGGTCCTGGGTCGACGCGGTCGGCCTCGGCTGGTCGGTCACCGAGCCCGACCGCGGCGTCGACGTGCCCGCCTACGACGGCGCGGTCGACATGCGCTACGCCCGCGTGCCCGACGGCACCGAGGTCCTGCCCGGCCTCGTGGCCGGCGCCACGGCCACGGGGACGGACGACGAGCGCCAGGGCGACGAGTCGCCGGGGGTGGACGGATGAGCGGACCCGACCTGGACCGGCCCGCCGCCCACGACGCCGGCGGCACCACCGTCGACGCCCCGCGCCGCACGCGCCGTACCGACCGCGCGCGCCCGGCCCGGCAGCGCGGCGGCGTGCTGGTCGGTGCCGTCGGGGTGCTGGGCGAGCTCCTCATCACGGCCGGCGTGCTGCTCCTCGCCTTCCTGGCCTGGCAGCTCTGGTGGACCGACGTGGTGGCCGACCGCGAGCAGGCGCGCGTCGTGGCCGAGCAGGGCTGGGACGAGCCGCTCGCCCCGCTGGCGTCCGACGACGCCCCGGCGATCGTCACGCCACGCTACGACGACCCGCCCGTGCTCGACGAGCCGCCCTACCTGACGACGTTCGCGTCCATGCGGGTGCCGCGCTGGGACGGCGAGCCGACCCGGACCATCACCCAGGGCACCGACCGGCCGAACGTGCTGAACCCGCTCGGCGTCGGGCACTACGAGGGCACCGCGATGCCGGGCGCCGTCGGGAACTTCGCGCTCGCCGCGCACCGCACCACCTACGGCAAGCCCTTCAACCGCATCGCGGAGCTCCAGGAGGGCGACCCCATCGTGGTGTGGACCGACCAGGCCTGGTACGTCTACCGCGTGACGTCCTGGCAGATCGTCATGCCGGAGGACATCCAGGTGATCGCACCCGCCCCGAACCAGCCGGGCGTCGAGCCCACCGAGCGCTCCATCACGCTCACCACCTGCCACCCGATGTTCTCCGCTCGCGAGCGGTACGTCGTGCACGGCGTGCTCGACTACTGGGCGCCCCTCCACGAGGGCGTCCCCGCCGAGCTCGCGGAGGTGGGCTGACGTGTACGGGTGGCTCTGGCGGCACCTGCCCGGCCCGACGGCCGTGCGCGTCCTGCTGATGCTCGTCCTCGCGGCCGCCGTGCTGGCCGCCTGCTTCACGTGGGTGTTCCCCTGGCTCGCCCCGTACATGCCGTTCAACGACACCACCGTGGGGGAGTGACACCATGAGCCGCATCCTCGTGGTCGACAACTACGACTCGTTCGTCTACACGATCGTCGGGTACCTCGACCAGCTCGGCGCCGAGACCGTCGTGGTCCGCAACGACGCCGTCCCGCCGGCGTCCGAGCGCACCGGCTTCGACGGCGTGCTGATCTCACCCGGCCCCGGGACCCCCTCGGAGGCCGGCGCCTCGATGCAGGTCATCCGCGACTGCGCCGCCACCGGGACCCCGATGCTGGGCGTCTGCCTGGGTCACCAGGCGCTCGGCGAGGTGTTCGGCGGGACCGTCACGCACGCCCCCGAGCTCATGCACGGCAAGACCAGCCTCGTCGCGCACGACGGGCAGGGCGTGTTCGACGGGCTGCCCACGCCCTTCACCGCCACCCGGTACCACTCGCTCGCGGTCGTGGACGGCACGCCGTCCGACGAGCTCGTCGTCACCGCCCGCGCCAACGGGATCATCATGGGGCTGCAGCACCGTGAGCTGCCGCTGCACGGCGTGCAGTTCCACCCGGAGTCGGTGCTGACCGAGGGTGGGCACCGGCTGCTCGCCAACTGGCTCGCCCTGACGGGCGCCGAGGACGCGGTGGCCCGCTCGGCGGGCCTGCACCCCCTCGTGCGCCCCTGACGCCGGCCTCGCGCCCTGACGCCGGCCGCGCGCGCCTGACTCCGCCCGCGCGCGCCCGACGCCGCCCGGACGGGCCGGGCGCCGCCTCAGTCGGTCTGGCTCGGGTCGGGTCCCGCCGACAGCGTGACGGTCACCTGGGAGCCGATGTCGACCTTCGTCCCGGGCGCCGGGTTGGTGGACAGCACCACGTCCTTCGGCTTGCTCGAGTCGCCGATGTTCGCGTACTCCTGCACCGGCACCAGCCCGAGGTCCGTGAGCGCCTTGCTGGCGTCGGTCCAGGCCATGCCGATCACCGAGCTGGGGATCTGCACCTGGGTCGGCGCCGCGGCGATCGTCAGCACGACGACCGTCTGCTGCGGGACGATCCCGGAGCGGTCCTGGTTGATGACGGTCCCGGGCGCGGCGTCCGTGGTCTCCTCGGTCCGGATGTTCGACCCGAGCTTGAGGCCGTTCAGCGTGCTGACGGCGTTCTCCTGCGTCTGACCGCGGAGGTCCGGCAGCACGACGTTCCCGGAGGCCACGAACAGCGTGACGGCCGACCCCTCGGCGACGGACTGGCCCTTGGCCGGCTCGGTGCGCAGGACCCGGTCCGCGGGCTGCTCGGGGTCGTCCTCCTCCTGGACGTCGCCGACGGTCAGGCCGGCGGCCTCGAGCTGCGAGCGGGCGCTGTCCTGCGTCAGTCCGGCGACGTCGGGGACCTCGACCGCGTCGGGGCCGGTGGAGACCCAGAACGTGACGGTGCTCTTCTTGGGCACCTCCTCGCCGCTGCCCGGGTCGGTGCGGATGACCTGGCCCTCCGGCACGTCCGTGCTGGCCTCGGCCTTGCGGCTGCCCTCGAGGTCCTCGGCCTGCAGCGCCGCGACGGCGTCCGCCTCGGCCATGCCGACGATGTTCGGCACGGTGACGTTCTCGACGGGGGGCGTGCGGTCCTGCATGAGCAGGGCGACGATGCCGCCGACGGCGAGGACCGCGACGATCGCCAGCGTGATCCACAGCCAGCGGCGGGACTTCTGCTCCGGCTCGTCGTCGTCGGCGGGCGGCGGGGGGAGCACGGCGGTCCCGGGCTGGGTGGGCGCCCACGCGGGGGCGTCGCCCGGCATGACCTGGGTGGCGCCGGGGTCCGCGCCGAGCACCTGGGTGGCGGCACCGGCGTCCAGCGCGGCGGCGGCGACCGCCGGGGCGGACACGTGGCCCCCGCGCGCGGCGGCCTCGAGGTCGGCGCGGAACTCGGCGGCGGAGGAGTACCGGGCGTCCCGCTCCTTCGCGAGCGCCTTCGCGCAGATCCGGTCGAGCACCTCGGGGACGTCCGACGCGATCGACGACGGCGCGGGCGCGATCTCCCGCACGTGCTGGTACGCGACGGCGACGGGGGAGTCCCCGACGAAGGGCGGCCGGCCGGTGAGCAGCTCGAACAGCAGGCAGCCGGCCGAGTACAGGTCGGAGCGCGCGTCCACGGTCTCGCCGCGGGCCTGCTCGGGCGACAGGTACTGCGCGGTGCCGATGACGGCCTGCGTCTGCGTCATCGTCGCGGCGGAGTCGGCGACCGCGCGGGCGATGCCGAAGTCCATCACCTTGACGGCGCCGGTCGGTGTCAGCATGACGTTCGCGGGCTTGATGTCGCGGTGCACGATGCCCGCGTGGTGGGAGTACTCGAGCGCCGACAGCACGCCGACGGTGATCTCGATGGCCTCCTCGATCGGCACGGCCTGGCCGTCGCGGAGGATGTCGCGGACGGTGTGCCCCTCGACGTACTCCATGACGATGAACGGCACGTGCGCGACGGCGCCCGTCGGCTCCGTGTAGACGTCCTCGCCGGTGTCGTACACGGCGACGATCGCGGGGTGGTTCAGCGCTGCCGCGGCCTGCGCCTCGCGCCGGAACCGCGCCTGGAACGACGGGTCGCGCGCGAGGTCGGAGCGCAGGATCTTGATCGCGACGGTGCGCCCGAGGCGCGTGTCGTGCCCGATGTGCACCTCGGCCATGCCACCGCGGCCGATGAGCTCACCGACCTCGTACCGTCCGGCGAGGATCCGGGATCCGTCGTCCACCACTAGGCGTCCTTCGCTGTCGTCGTTCGCGCACCCGGCGCGGCTGCGCCGGGAACGTGCTCGGAGATCATCCCACCGTCGCCCGCCGCACGGGTGTAGCCGGTGCTCACGCCCGTCCCCGGGGCGTCGGCCGCGCTCGTCAGCCGGTCCGCGAGAGCGGCGCCGAGCAGCGCCAGCACGAGGACCGCGAGCACGAGCAGGGGCCACCGCACGTGCGTCCGGCTGCCGCCGGAACGTTCCGTCACGCGGGCGTGGGCCCGGGTGCTCGGCTGGGCGTGGGCGCCGCTGCGGGTGCCTGCGGCGCCGCCGACCCGGTAGGTGGGCGGCTGCGCGTGCCGGGCGTCCGTGGGGCGTCCGGTCCGGGGGTCGAACGACGGCGGCATCGCGGCCGGCCCGGGCGCTGCCGCCGCGGAGGACCCGCGGACGCGCGTCGCGCCGTCGACGGCCCGGGCCCCGGTCGCGCCGGGGGCGCCGGTAC
>JAEWGQ010000188.1 GCA_023388235.1 Actinomycetes bacterium
CACCGGGGGTGGGGTCGCCGGGCAGGAACGGCGCGAGGTGCGCCGCGACCGCGACCGGGCCGACGCCGGGGCCGCCGCCGCCGTGCGGGATGCAGAACGTCTTGTGCAGGTTGAGGTGCGACACGTCGCCGCCGAACTCGCCCGGCCGGGCCAGGCCGACCAGGGCGTTGAGGTTGGCGCCGTCGATGTACACCTGGCCGCCCGCGGCGTGCACCAGGTCGCACACCTCGCGCACGTCCTCCTCGTAGACGCCGTGCGTCGAGGGGTACGTGATCATGATCGCCGCGACGCGCGGGCCGTGCTGGTCCAGCTTCGCGCGCAGGTCGTCCAGCAGGACGGAGCCGTCCTCGGCGGTCGCGACCACCACCACCCGCAGGCCCGCGAGCGCCGCGGACGCCGCGTTGGTGCCGTGCGCCGACGCGGGGATCAGGCAGACGTCGCGCACCGGGACGTCCTGGGGCGCGGTGCCGGCGGCCAGCGCCTCGGCGCGGCGGCCCTCGTGGTACCCGCGGATCGCGAGCAGGCCCGCGAGCTCCCCCTGGGAGCCGGCGTTCGGCTGCACCGACACCGCCGCGTACCCGGTGATCTCGGCGAGCCAGCCGGCCAGGTCGCCGATCAGCTCGGCGTAGCCCGCGGCCTGCTCGGCCGGGACGAACGGGTGCAGGCCCGCGAACCCGGGCCAGGAGATCGCCTCCATCTCGACGGTCGCGTTGAGCTTCATCGTGCAGGAGCCCAGCGGGATCATCGTCCGGTCGAGCGCGAGGTCCTTGTCGGACAGCGCGCGCAGGTAGCGCAGCATCGCCGTCTCGGACCGGTACCGGTGGAAGACCGGGTGCGTCAGGTACGCGCTCGTGCGGCGGAGGGCGGCCGGGATCGCGGAGGTCGCGGCGGCGTCGGTGGTGCCCGCGGCGAGGGCCCCGGCGTCGGCGTCCGCGAAGGCGGCGAGCACGGCGGCGACGTGCGCCCCGGTCGTGACCTCGTCGCACGCGACCTGGACGTGGTCGTCGTCCGCAGCCCACACGTTGACGCCCCGGGCGGCGGCGGCGGCGACCACCGCGCGCGCCCGGCCCGGGACGACGGCCCGGACGGTGTCGAAGAACTGCGCGTGCTCCACGGTCACGCCGCCGGCGCGCAGGCCGTCGGCGAGCGCGACGGCCCGGGCGTGCACCCGCTCGGCGATCTCCCCCAGGCCGTCGGGGCCGTGGTACACGGCGTACATGGACGCGACGATCGCGAGCAGGGCCTGCGCGGTGCAGATGTTGCTGGTCGCCTTCTCCCGCCGGATGTGCTGCTCGCGGGTCTGCAGCGCGAGCCGGTACGCCGGCGCGCCGTCCGCGTCGACCGACACGCCCACGAGGCGCCCGGGCAGGGAGCGCTCGAGGCCGGTGCGGACCGCCATGTAGGCGGCGTGCGGGCCGCCGTAGAACAGCGGGACGCCGAACCGCTGCGCCGACCCGACCGCGATGTCCGCGCCCAGCTCGCCCGGCGGCGTGAGCAGCGTGAGGGACAGCAGGTCGGCGGCCACCGTGACGAGCGCGCCGGCGTCCTTCGCGGCGGCGACCAGCGGGGCGAGGTCGCGCACGGCGCCCGACGCGCCCGGCGCCTGCAGCACCAGGCCGACCAGCGCCTCGTCGCCGAGGTCGGGCAGCCCGCCGGACAGGTCCGCCACCCGCACGCCGAGCCCGGCGGCCCCGGCGCGGCCGAGCGTGACGGCGAGGGTCTGCGGGAGGCAGTCGGCGTCGAGCAGGACGACGCCCGTGCGCCCCTTCGCGGCCCGGTGCATGAGCGCGACGGCCTCCGCGACGGCCGTGGCCTCGTCCAGCAGCGAGGCGTTGGCGACGGGCAGCGCCGTGAGGTCCGCGACCACCGTCTGGAAGTTGAGCAGCGCCTCCAGCCGTCCCTGCGCGATCTCCGGCTGGTACGGCGTGTACGCGGTGTACCAGGCCGGGGACTCGAGGACGTTCCGCCGGATCACCGGCGGCGTGACGGTGTCGTGGTACCCCAGGCCGATCATCTGGGTCAGCACCGTGTTCTTCGCCGCGATGCCGCGCAGCGCCTCCAGCACCTCCGACTCGCCGCGGGCCTCCGGCAGCGCCAGCGGCCGGCCGGTGCGGATGCTCGCCGGGACCGCGGCGTCGATCAGCGCGTCCACCGAGGGCCAGCCGTCGCCCACGTGCGCGAGCAGGCGGTCCAGGTCCGCCGGCCGCGGGCCGACGTGCCGGTCGGCGAAGCCGCGCGCGGCGTCGGTCGCCGGGTCGGCGGAGCCGGCGGGGACGTCGGAGCCGGCGGGTGCGCCGGAGCCGGCGGCACGGGTGCGGACGTCGGCGGGGAGGGACTCGAGAGGGGTCACGCGGCTGCTCCGGTGGGGCGGGCGGGCGAGGGCGGACGTGCGGGGGTCGGGCGCGGCCTCCCCGCTCTGTCATCCGCCCGGCCCGCAGCGCGGGACGTGCGACCTGAGAGTTTTGCCGGTCCGCCGTGCCACGAGGGCCGGGGCGCGCCGACTTGCACCGTCGGTGGACCGCCCGGGAGGACGGTCGCTTTCCAGAGTTGCCTCGCCACGGCGGTACGGGGGCCTGAGAGATTCCCGGGGAGGGTTGCTCCTTCGGCGCCTCGCGTGCGGCCACCGGCGGGCGGCCGTGCGGGAGGACTCTCCCGCCGCGGTTCGAGCAGCGTGTTGAGTTGTCTGCGCGTCAGCCTAGCCGCGGCGGGGGCGTGCGTCGCTCCTGCGGCGCTCCGTCAGCGACGGGCGGCAGGGTGAACGCGGCGTCCGCCGGGCCGGGCTCCGCGGGCGGCAGCAGCACCGTCGCGGCGGCCACCGCGCCACCGGCCCGCGCCTCGGCGACCACCCGCTCGACGTCCACGAGCGCGCCCTCGACC
>JAEWGQ010000194.1 GCA_023388235.1 Actinomycetes bacterium
GGGCCTGACGCCCCCCGGCCGAGCCTCCGGCCGGACCCGGAGGCCCCCGCCCGCCCGCAGGCCCCCGCCCGCCGCGCCCGGCCCGCCCGGCCCGCGCGCCCTCGCTGAGGGGAGCGTTCTGCCGGGACATGCCGGGCGTGTCGGGCAGAACCCTCCACTCACGGGGAGCGCACCCGTGCGTGCGCCGCGCGGGGGCTCCGCTCGGGGGTCACCGCCCACCCGTCGCGCTGAGGGGAGCGTTCTGCCGGGACACGCCGGGCGTGTCGGGCAGAACCCTCCTCTCACGGGGAGCGCACCCGTGCGTGCGCCGCGCGCGAGCGGCCCGGGTCCTGTTCAGCTCGCGCGCCCCGAACCACCCCGAGCGCACCCGTGCACACCCGGTACGTCGGGGACGCGGTGTGCACGTCGTCTGGTGGCGTGGTCGGCACGGAGCGCGCGCCTCCCCGTGGCCTTCTGCCCGGTCCGCTGGCGCATCCCGCGGCCACCCGCCGCGCTGAGGGGAGTGTTCTGCCGGGACACGCCGGGCGTGTCGGGCAGACCCTCCCCTCACGGGGAGTGGGCGGGTGCGAGGACGGGGAACGGTGCCCGGTGCGGGCGGGGTGAGAGGACGGGGAGCGGTGCGCGGAGCGGGTGCGCTGAGCGGGCAGGGGCAGCAGGACGCCGCACCCCGGTCGCGCGACACGCGCGCTACCGGGTGTCGCCGGGTACCGCGTAATCTGTAGTACCGTGTCTCCTGCGGGACCCGAGGAGGGTCGGGATCCCGCACCAGCAGTCGGCGGTGCGGCGGGCAGGGGGCGCCGCACCGCCGCGCAGGCCGCACCGTGCGGCCGGGGCTCACCGGGGAGGCGCGTTGGACACGACCCAGCTGCTCAAGGGGGTGCTCGACGTCGCGGTGCTCGCCGTCGTCGCCGAGGAGGACGGGTACGGCTACGACGTCGTCCGCCGGCTGCGGGCCGCAGGGCTCGCGGAGGTGGGGGACGCCTCCGTGTACGGCACGCTGCGGCGGCTGTACTCCCAGGGCGCTCTGACGTCCTACGTGGTGCCCAGCGACGAGGGCCCGCACCGCAAGTACTACGGGATCAACGCGCAGGGCCGCGCCATGCTCGCCGCCCAGCGCAAGGACTGGCGCGAGTTCGCGGGGACGATGGCGCGCCTGCTCGAGGTGGAGGCAGCGTGAACGGGACCGCACACGCCGCGGCAGCGTCCGGGACCGGCCCGGTCGTCGACGTCGCGGACTACGCCGCCCGGGTGCGCACGCACCTGGCGGGTCTTCCGCAGGACCAGGTCGAGGACCTGACCGACGGGCTGGAGGCCGACCTCGCCGACGCGCTGGCGGACGAGTCCGCGGGTGCGGGCGCCGCGGGTGCCGCGGGCGCCGCCGGTGCCCCCGGCGACCTGGTCGCCCGGTTCGGCGATCCCGCCGACTACGCCCGGGAGCTGCGACTGGCGGCGGGGCTGCCCGAGCCGGCGCCGACCCGGCCGGCCCGCGGTCCGCGCGCGTGGGGTCCGGCGCTGGCCGGGTCGGTGCGCTCCGGCCGCCGCCGGATGGCCGCGGACCTGGACGCGCAGCCGTGGTGGCCGCCGGTCCGGGACTTCCTGGTCGCGGTGCGGCCGGTGTGGTGGTTCGCGCGGGCCTGGATCGTGTACGAGGTGCTGGTCCTGGCGACGGGCCGGCGCAGCGGGTGGGTGCCGCGGGACCTGGTCCAGCTCCTGCTGCTCGGCGGCCTGGTGGTGCTGAGCGTGCAGTGGGGTCGCGGGCGCTGGCTGCCGCGGCGCGCGCCCTGGCTGACCGCGGTGGCGTCGGTCGTGGCGGTGGTGCTCGTGGTGCCGGCGGTGATCCTGGCGGGGGACGGCGAGCGTGCGCGCTTCGGTGGGGCGAACGCGTACCCCGAGTACATCGAGGAGACGCCGGACGACGGCGTGTGGGTGGACGGCATGCAGGTGAGCAACCTGTTCGTGTACGACGCCGCGGGCAACCCGCTGAGCGACGTGCAGGTCTACGACGACCGCGGCCGCCCCGTGCGCACGACGTCGGACGGCGGCTGGGGCCAGTGGAGCCTGCCGGGCGTCGACGACCTGTGGACGTTCGTGCCGGTCCGGGACGCGGACGGCCGGCGGCTGTGGAACGTCTACCCGCTGCGCGGCGGTCCGTCGGACGAGTTCAACTGGGGGGCCGTGGCGGGCGACGAGGTCGAGGACGGCCTGACCGGCGAGCCCCGCACGCCGCCGCGCCCGTTCGCGCAGGCGCCGGCGCTGGTGGGCCTGGACGACGGGGCCGAGGACGAGGCGCCGGCGCAGCCCGGCCAGGACGGAAGTCCCGCTCCGACGGCCACGGACGCCCCGGCGCCGACCCCGACGGCCACGAGCTGACGCGTGATCCGGGACTTTGTGCCCAGAATCACGTGGCTCAGGTTCGCCTTGCCTGAGTCATGGGACGTACCGTTGAACCATGTCTGAGTCCACCGTCACGAGCCCGGCGCGCCCCTCCGCGAAGCCCCGGAAGGTGCCGCGCATCGTCATCCTCGGCGGCGGGTCCGTGGGGCTGTACTCGGCCCGCCGGCTGCGTCGGCGCCTCGGCAACCGGGAGGCCGCGATCGTCGTGGTCGACCCGCGCCCGTACATGACGTACGCCCCGTTCCTCCCCGAGGCGGCCGCCGGCTCGATCGACGCGCGGCACGTCGTCGCCCCGCACCGCCGCGCGCTCAAGGGCATCGACGTGCTGCAGGGCAAGGTGTCGGCGATCCGGCACGCCGACCGCACGGTGGAGGTCACGCCCGAGGAGGGCGACCCGTACTGGATCACCTACGACCACCTGATCGTGGGCCTCGGCTCCGTCGCCCGCACGCTGCCCATCCCGGGCCTCGCGGAGCAGGCGATCGGCTTCAAGAACGTCGAGGAGGCCATCGCCGTCCGCAACCACGTGCTGGGCCGGATCGACCGCGCGTCGTCCACCTGGGACGCGGACCTGCGCAAGCGCATGCTGACGTTCACCTTCGTCGGCGGCGGGTTCGCCGGCGTCGAGGCGATCGCCGAGGTCGAGGACATGGCCCGCGACGCGATCCGGCAGTACAAGTCGCTGGACGCCGAGGACCTGCGGTTCGTCCTGGTGGAGGGCTCGCGCCGCATCCTGCCCGAGGTCTCCGAGGAGCTCGGCGGCTACACCCTGGAGCAGCTGCGCAAGCGCGGCATCGAGGTGTTCCTGTCGACGTTCCTCAGCTCGTGCGTGGACGGGCACGTGGTGCTGTCCGACGGCACGGAGTTCGACTCCGAGACCATCGTGTGGACCGCGGGCGTCAAGGCGAACCCCGTGCTGCAGAACTCGGACCTCCCGCTCGACCGGATCGGCCGCGTCATCGCGCTGCCCACCCTGCAGGTCGCCGACGCCGACGGGAACGTCGTCCCGGACGCCTACGTCGCGGGCGACTGCGCCGCGGTGCCGGACCTGTACAACCCGGGGCAGTTCTGCCCGCCGAACGCGCAGCACGCGATCCGGCAGGCCAACCACCTGGCCGACAACCTGGCGCGCGTCCTGCGCAGCGCCGAGCCGACCGAGTACAAGCACAAGAACGTCGGCGCGGTCGCGTCGCTCGGCATGTACAAGGGCGTCGCGCAGATGTTCGGCCGGATCAAGGTCCGCGGCTTCCTGGCCTGGTTCCTGCACCGGACGTACCACGTGTTCGCCATGCCGACGATGAACCGCAAGCTGAGCATCATGGCGGGCTGGACCGCGAACCTGCTGTGGCGGCGCGAGGTCGTGCCGCTCGGTTCCCTGCACGACCCGCGTGCCGAGTTCCGCGCCGCGTCCGTGCCCCCGAAGCCGAAGCCGGAGCCCGCCCCCGCGGCGGCCGAGGACCACTCGCCGGTGCCCAGCACCGAGGCGACGCCCAGCGCCACCGTCTGACCGGCACCCCGCGCGCCCGCCCGTCCCCCCGCCCGGGGGCGGGCGGGCGCGCGTCTGCCCGCCGCAGAAATCCCGCGACCGGGCCGGGCGCGCGGTGGCACCATGTCCGGACCGTGCCGGCGCCCCACCCGGGGGCGCCCCGGAGCGCCGCCGGGTGCTCCCTCGACGACGCGGCGCCCCCCCGGTGGACGACCACCCGACCTCACGAGGGAGACCTGTGACCGCGAACGCCACCTCCCGCCGCGCACCCGCCGCCGCCCCCGAGCGGCTGGACCCCCGCGACCGCACCGTGATCGGCCTGCTGCTGGTCGCGGGCTTCGTCGTCATCCTCAACGAGACCGCCATGGGCGTGGCGCTGCCGGTGCTCATGACCGAGCTGCGCGTCTCCGCGGCGACCGGCCAGTGGCTGACCACGGGGTTCATGCTGACCATGGCCGTGGTGATCCCGGCGACCGGCTGGGTGATGGACCGGTTCCGCACCCGTCAGGTGTTCGTGGCCGCGATGACGCTGTTCGCCACCGGCACGGCGGTGGCCGCGCTCGCCCCCGGCTTCGGCGTGCTGCTGGCCGGGCGCGTCGTCCAGGCCAGCGGCACGGCGGTGATGATCCCGCTGCTCATGACGACGGTGCTGACGCTGGTGCCGCCGAGCATCCGGGGCCGCACGATGGGCACCATCTCGATCGTCATCTCGGTGGCGCCGGCCGTCGGCCCGACGCTGTCCGGCCTCGTGCTGTCGCAGCTGTCGTGGCGGTGGATCTTCGGCGTGGTGCTGCCGATCGCCCTGGCGGCGCTCGCGCTCGGGGCGTGGCGGGTCCGCGACGTGACCACGACCCGGGACGCCCGCCTGGACCTGGCGTCGCTGGCGCTGTCCGCCGTCGGCTTCGGGGCGCTGATCTTCGGGCTGTCGAGCATCGGCGAGGCCGCGGGCGGGCACGCACCGGTCGCGCCGTGGATCCCGCTGCTGGTCGGGGTGGCCGCGCTCGCCGCGTTCGTCGTCCGGCAGCTGCGGCTGCAGCGGACCACGGGGGCGCTGCTGGACCTGCGCGTCTTCGCCGACCGCTCGTACACGGTGTCCACGCTGGTGCTGGTGATCTCGTTCATGGCGATGTTCGGCGCCCTGATCGTGCTGCCGATCTTCCTGCAGGACGTGCTGCGCCGGGGCACGCTGCAGACCGGCCTGCTGCTGCTGCCCGGCGGCGTGGTGATGGGCGCGCTGTCCCCGCTGGTGGGCCGGCTGTTCGACCGCGTCGGACCGCGCCCGCTCGTGACGCCCGGCGCGCTCGCGCTCAGCGCCGCCCTGTGGCTGCTGTCCACCCTGCACCCGGGCACTCCGGCGGGCGTGGTGGTCGCCGTGCACACGCTGCTCAGCGTGGGCCTGGCGTTCATGATCACGCCGCTGTTCACGTCGGCGCTCGGCTCGCTGCCCCCGGCGCTGTACGGGCACGGCTCGGCGATCATCAACACCGTGCAGCAGCTCGCCGGCGCCGCGGGGACCGCCCTGTTCATCACGGTGCTCTCCACGACGACGGCGTCCCGGCTGACGGCCGGGGCGGACCCGGTCGACGCCACCGCCGCCGGGGTGCAGGGGGCGTTCCTGTGGGGCGGGGTGGTCTCGGTGGTCGCGGTGGCGGCGACGCTGCTGGTGCGCCGCCCGCCCGCCGGCGCCGG
>JAEWGQ010000270.1 GCA_023388235.1 Actinomycetes bacterium
CCCCGCCGGCACCCGTGACCGCGAGCGGGACGATGGTGCCGCTCCCGGGGGCCGGCGTGCCGGCCTCGGTGCCGCCGGGCGGCGTCGGGCCGGGCGTCGGGCCGGGGCCGGGTGCGGGGTCGGTCACCGTGACGGTGGCCGTGGCCGCCCCGGTGACGCCGTCCACCGAGAACCCGACCGTCGCGGTCCCCGCCGTCGCCGAGGTCAGCGTCGCGCGGTACGTGCCGTCGCCGGCGTCGGCGGGCGCCGTCACGGTGCCCAGGTCGGTCGAGACCACGACGGTCCGGCCGGCCCCGGCGGCGCCCACGGCGTTCCCCGCCGCGTCGCGCAGCGTGACGACCACCTCCGCGGAGCCGGCGGTGTCGATGGTGCCGGGATCGGCGGCGACGGTCGACCGGTCCGCGTCCACGGGCCCGGCGACGACGTCCACCGTGGTGGTGGCCGGCGCGCTGCTCCCGTCGACGGTGAACGACGCGGTCGCCGTGCCCAGGACGTCCCCGGTGAAGGTGGCCTCGTACTGCCCGGGCACCGCGGTCGGCGCGGTGGCGCCCACCTGCCCGGACGTCGCGGTGATCTGCACGGCGGCGCCCGTCACCGGGTCGCCGTTCGTGTCGGGGACGGTCACGGTCAGGGTCGAGGTCCCGCCGAGGGGCACCTGCGCCGGGGCGGCCTGGATCGTGGCCGCGGCGAGGTCCGCGGACGCCGGCGTGACGCGCCAGGTGAAGCCGGTGTCCGTCGCGAGCGGCGCCAGCATCTCCGGGGTCCGGGTGGCCGTGACGGTGACGGCGTGGTCGCCGACGGCCGTCGGCGTGCCCGACAGCACGCCCGCGGCGTCCACCGTGATCCCCGCCGGCAGGCCCGTCGCGCTGATCGTGACCGGGGCGGCGTCGCCGGCCCCGGTGGTGGCGGCCACCGGCACGTCGGTCGCGGGCGTGCCCACGGCGGTGGTCTGGTCGGCGACGTCGTCGACGGCGAGGCTGACGGGCGTCAGGCGGACGGCGTGCGGCGCCGCGACGGAGTTGAAGGTGCGGAAGTCGCCGTCCACGAGCAGGTCGTACCCGCCCGCCGCGCCGGGCAGCACCGTGAACCCGTTGACGAGGCCGCCGGACCCGGCCGGCCCGGTCCCGAGGCTCGCGTTGAACCCGGACGTGGTGTCGACCGCGCCGTCGTCGTCCAGCCGCACGACGCTCGGCCCGGGCTGCGACCCGACCGCCGCGCGGGTGCTCAGCAGCACGTCGCCGTCCGGGGTGACGGCGACGGCGAACGCGGTCGCGGACGGGACCCCGGAGCCGGCGTTGAAGCCGCTGCCGGTGTCGATCCTGCCGTCCGGGTCGAGCCGCACCACGCCGGGGACCGTCCGCCCGTTGAACCGCGTGAAGGCCCCGGCGAGGAGCACGTCGCCGTCGGGCGCGAGGGCCGTCGAGTGCACGATGTGGTTCGCGCCGTACCCGATGTTCGTGTTGAAGCCGGAGTCGGTGTCGAGCGTCCCGTCCGGGTCCAGGCGGACGATCGAGGCCGCGGGCTGCCCGTTGAAGGTGTCGAACCGGCCGTCGACGAGGACGTCCCCGTCCGGCAGCGCCGTGGCGCCGGTGGCGTACACGGCGTAGGACGTGTCCGTGAACGTCGGTCCCGTGCCGATGCCGGCGTTGAACCCCGTGTCCGCGTCGATCGTGCCGTCCGGGTCCAGGCGCACGACCCGCGGTGCGGGCACGCCGTCGAACGAGGTGAACGCCCCGACGAGCAGCACGTCGCCGTCCGGGAGCACCTCGACCGACTCGACGGCGTCGTCCGGACCGGTCCCGATGCCGGCGGCGAAGGCGGTGTCCGTGCTGGGCCCTCCGTCGGCAGCGCGCCGCGCGATGCCCGGGGCGCTGACCCCGTCGAAGGTCGTGAAGCGCCCCACGACGAGCAGGTCGCCGCCGGGCAGCACCGCGACGTCCTCGATCGACTCGTTCGGGTCCATCACCCAGCGCGGCTGGATGGCGGCGGGGCCGTCCCACCCCGGGGTCACGTGCGTCGCGGCCGGGGTGGCGCCACCGGACGCCGGCGTCGCGTCCGCTGCCCGCGCCGGCGGGGTGGACGCGCCGCCCAGCCCGGTCGCCGCGAGGGCGAGCAGCACCGCGCCCGTGAGCGCGACGCGTGCCGGGCGGAAGGTGCGCGGGCTGCTGCCCGGGCGGGAGGCTGAGGTGGACATGGCGGCGCGGTCTCCAGGTGCTCGTCGGGGTGTCCTCCGACGAGCACCGGCCCGGTGCGCGCCCGGGGCCGAGCGCGGCTCGGCATCAGGACGGGAGCGACAGTGGCAGCCCCGTACCCCTCAGTGGCCGACGAGATATCTGTACGTAGCAGATTTACTCAGGCGCCGCGTGGCGCCGCCCCGCGCCCGCGGGCGTCAGCCCGGACCGTCGCTCGCCGCCGCCAGGAGCGGCACCAGCACGTCGCCGACCGGCGTCGGGATGCCGTGGGCGCGCGCGAGCCGCGTGACCACCCCGTTGCGGGCGTCCCACTCGAGCGGGCGCCCCTGCTCCCGGTCCGCCAGGATCGACGTGCCCCGGTCTGGCGCGGAGGCCCGGAACCGGTCGAGCACCCGCTGCGGCTCGTCGTCGTCCAGGTGCGCGCCCTCGGCCCGCGCCACCGCCAGGCACTCGGCGAGGTACGCGAGCGTCAGGGCACCCACGTCCTCGCGGCGGAACACCCCCGACCGCCGCCCCGTGACCGCCATCAGCCCGGCCGCGGCGTTCTGCAGGAGCTTGCGCCACGCCGCCGTGGCGAAGTCGGTCGTCGTCTCCACGGCGCAGCGCGTCCCCGCCAGCGCCCGCACGACCGCCGCTGCCCCGGGCACGTCCGGGACCGTGAGCCGCGGGTCGGCCAGCAGGTGCACGGCCCCGTCCGCCGCGCGCTCCGCCGGGAACCAGACGACCGCCGGCACGACGTCGCCCGCCGGGACGAGGGGGCCGACGGTGGCCCGCTGCTCCACGCCGTTCTGCAGCACGCACACCACCGTCCCGGGCCCGCAGAGCGCGGTCAACCACGGCCCGGCGGCCCGCGTCTGCGTCGCCTTCACCGCGAGGAACACCACGTCGACGGGGCCGGTCACGGCCGCCGGGTCGGTGAGCACCGGCCCCGGGACGTCGACCACGTCCCGCCCGGTGTCGAGCCGCAGCGCGGCGCGCGGCGTGCGGCCGGCGACCAGCGGGGTCCGCCCCCGCTCGTGCAGGGCGGCGGCGACCGTCGTGCCGATCGCGCCGGGTCCGACGACGGCGGTCCGGGGGTGCGGTGCGGACGTGCTCATACCGGCCTTCCTCGCGCGGTGCCGGCCGGGCCGGGTGGCGGGGCCTCTCGCACTCTGCCCCCCGCGCGGCAGCGGTGCCAACCCCTCGCACGCCGCTGACCTGGACGCCCGCGGCGCGCGGCGCGGGTGCCGCGGGTGCCGCCGGGTCCGGCGG
>JAEWGQ010000278.1 GCA_023388235.1 Actinomycetes bacterium
GGGCGGACCCGGTCGACTCGGCGGCCGGCTGCTGCGGGGCCGCGGGCTGCTCGGCGGGCGCCGCCGGGGCGGCGTCGCCGGAGCCGACGACCGCCAGGACCGCGCCGACCTCGACGGTCTCGTCCTCCTGGACGCGGATCTCCTGCAGCGTCCCGGCGACGGGCGAGGGGATCTCGGTGTCGACCTTGTCGGTCGAGATCTCGAGCAGGGGCTCGTCGACCTCGACGGTGTCGCCGACGTTCTTCAGCCAGCGGGTGACGGTGCCCTCGGTGACGGACTCGCCCAGCGGGGGCAGCGTCACGTCCTGGCCGCCGCCGGAGGGCGCGGCCGGTGCCGGGGCGTCCTCGTGCTGCTCGACGGGCTGCTGCGGGGCCTGCTCGGCTGCGGGCTGCTCGGCGGGCGCCGCGGCCTGCGCCGTGCCCTGCGACGGGGCGGCCGGCGCGGCGCCGGACCCGATCACGGCGAGCGGGGCGCCGACCTCGGCGGTCTCGTCCTCCTGCACCAGGATCTGCTGCAGGGTGCCGGCGAACGGCGACGGGACCTCGGTGTCGACCTTGTCGGTCGAGATCTCGAGCAGGGGCTCGTCGACCTCGACGCTGTCGCCGACCTGCTTGAGCCAGCGGGTGACGGTGCCCTCGGTGACGGACTCGCCGAGCGCCGGCAGGGTGACCTGCTGGCCGTCGCCGGCCGGGGCCTCCTGGGCCGCCGGGGCGGCCTGCTCCTGCGCGGCGGGGGCGGCGGTCTCGGCCTCGGGGGCCGGGTCGCCGTAGCCCTCGCCCTGGGTGGGCTGCTCGGCCGGGGCCGGGGTCTCCTGCGGCGCCGGGGTGGCGTCCGCGGAGCCCGCACCCGAGCCGTCGCCGATCACGGCCAGGACGGCGCCGACCTCGGCGGTCTCGTCCTCCTGCACCAGGATCTGCTCCAGCACGCCGGCGAACGGCGACGGGACCTCGGTGTCGACCTTGTCGGTCGAGATCTCGAGCAGGGGCTCGTCGACCTCGACGCGGTCGCCCACGTTCTTGAGCCAGCGGGTGACGGTGCCCTCGGTGACGGACTCGCCGAGAGCGGGAAGCTGCACGTTGTCGGACATGACCGCTCGTGTCTCCTTCGATCCTTGTGGTCAGTTGTGGGCGTGCAGCGGCTTGCCGGCGAGCGCCAGGTGCGCCTCGCCGAGAGCCTCGTTCTGCGTGGGGTGGGCGTGCACGAGCGCCGCGACGTCCTCGGGGTAGGCCTCCCAGTTCACGATGAGCTGGCCCTCGCCGATGAGCTCGCCGACGCGCGCGCCGATCATGTGGACGCCGACGACCGGGCCGTCCTTCTGGCGCACGAGCTTGATGAAGCCCTGCGTCGCGAGGATCTGGCTCTTGCCGTTGCCGCCGAGGTTGTACTCGAGGGTCTCGATCGCGTCGGCCCCGTGCACCTCCTTGGCCTTGGCCTCGGTCAGGCCGACGGACGCGACCTCGGGGTCCGAGTACGTGACGCGCGGGATGCCGGACTCGACGATCGGCTGCGGGTGCAGGCCCGCGATCTCCTCGGCGACGAAGATGCCCTGGGCGAAGCCGCGGTGCGCGAGCTGCAGGCCGGGGACGATGTCGCCGACCGCGTAGATGCTGCCGACGCCGGTGTGCAGGCGCTCGTCGGTGATGACGAAGCCCCGGTCCAGGGTGATGCCCTGCTCCTCGTAGCCGAGGCCGGAGGTCGACGGGCCGCGCCCGACCGCGACGAGGAGCAGGTCCGCGTCGAAGGTCTTGCCGTCCTCGAGCGTGACGTGCACGCCGCTGTCGTCCTGGGTCACGCCGGAGAACCGGACGCCCAGGGTGAAGTTGATGCCGCGCTTGCGGAACGCGCGCTCGAACGCCTTGGACAGCGCCTCGTCCTCGTTGGGGACCAGGTGGGGGAGCGCCTCGATGATCGTGACGTCCGCGCCGAACGACTTCCAGACGGACGCGAACTCGGAGCCGATGACGCCGCCGCCGAGGATGACGGCCGACTTCGGGACGAAGTCGAGCGTCAGCGCCTGGTCGGACGTGATGACCCGGCCGCCGATCTCGAGGCCGGGCAGCGAGCGGGCGTACGAGCCGGTGCCCAGGACGATGTGCCGCCCGGTGACGCGCTGGCCGGCGACCTCGACGGTGTCCTGCGCGACGAGGCGGCCGTAGCCCTCGATGACCGTGATCTTGCGCGACTTGATGAGGCCCTGCAGGCCCTTGTACAGCCGGCCGATCACCGAGTCCTTGTACTCGTTGACGCCGTTCATGTCGATGCCCTGGAGCTGCGTGTGCACGCCGAAGTGCGCGCCCTCGCGGGCGTTGTCGGCGAGCTCCGCGGCGTGCAGCAGGGCCTTGGTGGGGATGCACCCCTTGTGCAGGCAGGTGCCGCCGACCTTGTCGGCCTCGATGAGGGCGACGCTCATGCCGAGCTGGGCGCCGCGGAGCGCGGCCGCGTAGCCGCCACTCCCTCCGCCCAGGACGACGATGTCGAAAGCGGACCCGGTCGTGTCGGACACGTGTGGACTCCTCCGGCGCAGACATAGGTGGAACGCGGTTGTTCCGCCCCATCTTGTCATCTCCACCTAGGCCGGACGACCCAGACCACCGCCGGTGACGTGTGATTCTGGGAACAGTCATCCCATGTATCGGGGCGCGGCCCCGGGGCGGTCGTCCGGGTGAACTCCCGGCCCGCTCCCGGCCTGCCCGGTTACCCTCCCGGCATGGGCCTGTTCTCCCGCCGCCGTCCGGCCACCACGCCCGCCGCCCCCGACGCGGCGGCCCCGTCCGGGCGCGCGGCCCGCGAGGAGACCACGGCGCACCTGCGCGAGTTCACGCGCACGCGGGTCGGGGTGGAGGCCTACCTCGAGCCGCCGACCAACGTCACGCAGACCACGCTCATGCTCATCGCCTCCGACGGGGAGTGGACGCGCCGGCGCGTCCCCGACGCCCGGGCCGCCTACGAGCTCGCGCGCGGGCTCGGCGTGCCGATCTACGACGTGCAGCGCACCGGCTACCCGCAGCGCATGCGGGACTGGAACAGCCGGCAGCGCATCGAGCGCGAGCGGGCGGCACGGGAGCGTGCCGCGCGCCGGACCTCCGGCCAGGGCTGAACGCACCGCGGCCCGGCACCCCGAGGGGCACCGGGCCGCAGCAGCGCGTGCGCTCAGCGGGCCGCGCGGGCCTCGATGAGGGCGAGCAGCGTCCGCACGCCGACGCCGGTGCCGCCGGCGGGCGTGTAGCCGAACGGCGCCTTCTCGTTGAACGCCGGGCCGGCGATGTCGAGGTGCGCCCACGGGGTCGTGCCGACGAACTCCTGCAGGAACAGGCCCGCCGTGAGCATCCCGCCGAACCGGTCGCCGATGTTCGCGATGTCGGCGACCTTCGACTTCAGGCCGGCGCGCAGGTCGGCCGGCAGCGGCATGGGCCAGAACGCCTCGCCCGCCGCGGCGGCGGCGTCCACCACCTCGGTGCGGGTCGCGTCGTCGCCCATGACGGCCGACACGCGCGGGCCCAGGGCGACCAGCTGGGCGCCGGTGAGCGTCGCGATGTCCAGGACGACGTCCGGCTTCTCCTCGACCGCCGCGACCAGGCCGTCCGCCATGACCAGGCGGCCCTCGGCGTCGGTGTTCAGCACCTCGACGGTCTTCCCGCCGCGGATCGTCAGCACGTCCGACGGGCGCTGGGCGGTGCCGGACGGCATGTTCTCGGCCAGGCAGAGCCAGGCCGTCACGGCGACGGGCAGCTCGAGGCGCGCGGCCGCCACGACCGTGTGCAGCACCGCGGCCGCGCCCGCCATGTCGGACTTCATCGCGTCCATGCCGGCGGCCGGCTTGATCGAGATGCCGCCGGAGTCGAACGTGATGCCCTTGCCGACCAGCGCGACGCGGGCGGCCGGGCGGGACGGCGTGTAGGCCACCTTGACCAGGCGCGGCGGGCGGGCCGACCCCTGGCCCACGCCGAGGATGCCGCCGTAGCCGCCGGCGGCGAGCGCCTTCTCGTCCAGCACGGTCACCTTGAGCGAGCGGGCGCCCGCGTCCTTGACGACGGCCTTGGCGGCGTCCGCGAAGGCGGCGGGGAACAGGTCGTTCGGCGCGGCGTTCACCAGGTCGCGCACCCCGTGCACGGCGGCGGCCAGCACCTCCGCGCGGGCGACGGCGCGGGTGGCCGCCTTGTCCCGGGCGCGCGGGGTGAGCACGGTGATCTCCGCGGCCGGCGCGGCGTCCGCGGCGGAGCCGCCCGTGCGGTAGCGGGTGTAGGCGTAGGCGCCGAGCAGCGCGCCCTCCACCACGGCGGTGACCTGCTCGAGGTCGTCGGCGGGCAGCGCCACGGCGACCGAGCGCACGCCGGTCACCTCGCGCAGCGCGGCACCGGCGGCGCGGCGCAGGGTCTCCGCGTCGGGGGCCGCGTCGAGCG
>JAEWGQ010000102.1 GCA_023388235.1 Actinomycetes bacterium
CCGTCGGCGCGCTCGGCGGCGGACCGGACGTCGTCGCCCGCACCGCCCGCGCGCTGGCCCTGGCCGCCGCGCCCTGACCCGCCGGGCGTAGGCTGGTGCGCGGACCGGGCCGGATGTGGCCCGGACGCCGCCGCCCGCGCATGGGCGGCGCTGCCACCGGGCGCGACGTGCACCCGCTCCCCCCGGACCGGCCCCCGCCGTCCGGCCCCAGCGTCCACCGACGGACCGCGGCAGCCCGCGAGCCCGGTGCGCCGCGCGCCGTCGCCGCACCCGTCAGGAGCCTCCTTGCGCAGCACCCGCCTCCTCCTCGCGGTCCCCGCCGCCCTGACCGTCCTCGCGCTGGCCGCGTGCGGCGCCGACGGCGGCGCGACCGCCGGCACCCCCTCGGGCACCCCGGCCGCCACCGCCGCCGCGCCCGTCACCGTCGACAACTGCGGCACCGAGGTCACCGTCGACAGCCCGCCGGAGCGGGTCGTGGCCATCAAGTCGACGGCCATCGAGATGCTGCTGACCCTCGGCCTGGCGGACCGCGTCGTGGGCACGGCGTTCGCGGACGGGCCGGTGCCGGACGACCTGGCCGCGGCGTACGACGCGATCCCGGTGCTGTCCGACAAGGTCCCCGGGCAGGAGGCGCTGCTCGAGGCGCAGCCGGACCTCGTGTACGCGGGCTGGGAGTCGGCGTTCTCCGACGACGGGGTCGGCGAGCGGCCGGCGCTGCAGCAGCTCGGCATCGGCACGTACGTGTCGCCCGCCGCCTGCAAGGAGCAGGGCTACATGCCGGACCCGCTGACGTTCGACGGCCTGTTCGACGAGATCCGCGAGGTCGCGTCGCTGTTCGGCGTCGAGGACCGCGCGGAGGACCTCGTCGCGCGCCAGCAGGCGCAGCTCGACGCGGTCACGCCCCCGGCGCAGGAGACCACCGCGCTCTGGTACTCCTCGGGCTCGGACACGCCGTACGTCGGCGCGGGCATCGGCGCGCCGCAGATGATGATGGACGCCGCCGGGCTGACCAACATCTTCGCGGACGTGCACGACACCTGGACCTCGGCGGGCTGGGAGCAGGTCGTCGCGGCGGATCCCGACGTCATCGTGCTGGTGGACGCGACCTGGAACACCGCGGACGCCAAGATCGCCCTGCTCGAGGGCAACCCCGCGACCGCCCAGCTCACGGCCGTGCGCGAGCACCGCTACCTCACGGTGCCGTTCCCGGCGGCCGAGGCCGGGGTGCGCAGCGCCGACGCCGTCGTGAGCCTGTCCGAGCAGCTCGCGGCGCTGGCGGGCTGAGCAGGGCCATGACGACGCAGGCACCCCACCCCACGGCCGGCCCGGCGGGCACGGCGCCCGGCACGGCGGGCACGGCGCCCGGTCGCGCGCCGTGGCGCCCGCCGGTGGCCGTCACGCTGGTGGTGGGCCTCGCGCTCCTGGTCGCGACCGTGCTGGTCTGCCTGACGATCGGCCCGGCCGACCTCGGCGTGCCCGAGGTCGCGCGCAGCATCGCGGGCCACCTCGGGCTCGGCCCGGCCGCCGGCACGGGCGGCGGGGTGCCGGTGCTGACCGACGCGATCGTCTGGGACCTGCGGCTGCCGCGCGTGCTCACCGCGGCCGCGGTCGGCGCGGGGCTCGCCCTGTCCGGCGCGGTCATGCAGAGCCTGACCCGCAACCCGCTGGCGGACCCGTACCTGCTGGGGCTGTCGTCGGGGGCGTCGCTGGGCGCCGTCGCGGTGCTGGTGGTCGGGGTGGGGCTGCTGCTGCCGGTGGCCGCGTTCGCGGGGGCGCTCGCCGCGCTGGCCGCGACGCTCGGCCTCGCGCGCGTGGGCGGCGTGCTCACGCCCGGGCGCGCCGTGCTGGCCGGGCTCGCGGTGTCGCAGCTCGCGGCGGCGGGCACGTCGTTCGTCATCTTCTGGTCCGCGACCGGGGACTCCTACCGCGAGATCCTCACGTGGCTGCTCGGGTCGCTGGCGGGGTCGACGTGGCAGTCCGTCGGCATCGCGGGCGCGGCCCTGCTGGTGGTCGGCACCGTGCTCGTCGCCTCGGCCGTGCGGCTGGACGCGTTCGCGTTCGGGGACACGGCCGCCGCGGCGCTCGGCGTCGACGTGGGCCGCACCCGCTGGACCCTCATGACCCTGGTGGCCCTGCTGACCGGCGCGATGGTGGCGGTCAGCGGCTCGATCGGCTTCGTCGGGCTGGTGCTGCCGCACGCGGTGTCGGCGCTGACCGGTCCCGCGCACCGCCGGCTGCTGCCGGTCGCCGCCGTCACCGGGGCGGTGTTCCTGGTGTGGGCCGACACCGGCGCGCGGACGCTGTTCGACCCGCGCGAGCTGCCCGTCGGCATCGTGACGGCGCTGATCGGCGTGCCGGTCTTCGCGGTGCTGCTGCGGCGCGGGAGGGGCGGCGCGTGGACCTGACCCTCACGGGCGTCGGCACCCGCCTGGGCGGGCGGTGGGTCGTGGACGGCGTGGACGCGACCCCGCCCGCCGGCGCGCTCACCGGGCTGCTCGGCCCGAACGGCGCCGGCAAGACGACGCTGCTGCGGCTGGTCGCCGGCCTGCTCGACCCCGAGGCCGGCGCGGTGCTGGTCGACGACGTCCCCGTGCACGCCCTGCCGCGCCGCGAGCGCGCCCGCCGGATCGCGCTGCTGGAGCAGGAGTCGTCCTCCACGGTGCCGCTGACCGTGCGGGAGGTCGTCGCCCTCGGCCGGATCCCGTACCGGACCCTGTGGGGCGCCGACCCCGACGAGGCGGCGGTGGACCGCGCGCTCGCCGCGGCCGACGCGGCGCACCTGGCGGACCGGGCCTGGTCGGCGCTGTCCGGCGGCGAGCGGCAGCGGGTGCACGTCGCCCGCGCGCTCGCGCAGGAGCCCGAGCTGCTGCTGCTGGACGAGCCCACGAACCACCTGGACGTCAGCGCCCAGCTGTCGCTGCTCCGGTTCGTGCGCGACCTCGGGCGGACCACCGTCGCCGCGCTGCACGACCTCAACCTCGCCGCGGCCTACTGCGCGCACGTCCTGGTGCTGTCCGGCGGGCGCCTGGTCGCCGCCGGGGACCCCCGCGACGTGCTGACCGCCGACCTCGTGCGCGACGTCTACGGCGTGGCGGCCGAGGTGCTGACCCACCCGCGGACGGGGCGCCCGGTGATCGCGTTCGGCAACGCCGGCGCCGGCGACCGCGTGCCCGTCCCCACCCGAGGAGCGCCGTGAGGCTCACCGTCCTGTCCGGAGGCGTCGGCGGCGCCCGCTTCACCCGCGGCCTGCTGGCGGCGCTCGCCGACCGGGGCGAGCCCGCGGACGTCACGGTCGTCGCGAACACCGGCGACGACCTGTGGCTGCACGGGGTGCGCGTCTGCCCCGACCTCGACACCCTCATGTACACGCTCGGCGGGGCCGTGCACGAGGAGCAGGGCTGGGGCCGGCGCGACGAGACCTCCCGGGTGTCCGCCGACCTGGCGGCCTACGGCGTCGGCTGGGACTGGTTCACGCTCGGCGACCTGGACCTCGCCACCCACCTGGCGCGGACGCAGTGGCTCCGCGAGGGCCTGCCGCTGTCCGCCGTCACCGGGCGGCTGGCCGCGCGCTGGGGCCTGGCCGCGCAGGGCGTCACGCTGCTGCCGATGTCGGACCAGCCCGTCGAGACGCACGTGGACGTCGGCGGCCCCGAGCCGATCCACTTCGAGGAGTGGTGGGTCCGGCACCGGGCCGCCCTGCCCGCCCGCGGGTTCACGCAGGTCGGGCTGGCGTCGGCCGTCGCGGCCCCGGGCGTGCTCGAGGCGCTGCGCGACGCGGACGTCGTGCTGCTGCCCCCGTCCAACCCCGTCGTGTCGGTCGGGACGATCCTCGCCGTGCCCGGCGTCCGCGAGGCCCTGACGACGACGTCCGCCCCGGTGGTCGGCGTGTCGCCGATCGTCGGCGGCGCGCCCGTGCGCGGGATGGCCGCGGAGTGCCTGGCCGCGATCGGCGTGCCGGCCACGGCGGAGGCGGTGGCCCGGCACTACGGCCGCCGCGGCGCCGGGGGCGTCCTCGACGGCTGGCTGGTGGACGCGGTGGACGCGGACGCGGCCCGGGCGCTGGCCGCCGACGGGTGGCGCACGGCCGCGACGGACACGCTCATGCGCGACGTGCCGGCCACGGCG
>JAEWGQ010000331.1 GCA_023388235.1 Actinomycetes bacterium
GGCGCCGGGCGCCTGCCACCCGGGCGGCGCGTACTGGCCGTAGCGCGGCGCCGGGCGGGGGTCGTCGCCGTGCCGGGGCGCGTCCTCGGGGCGGCCCTCGTCGTGCGGCGTGCTCATGGCGTGGCTCCCTCGGGGTCCGGGCTGTCGTCGGTGCGGCGGGTCCCGCTCGGGGGCGCGCCGCACGGCTGCGGCCATCGTGCCACGTCAGCCCGTGAGCGGGCGTCTGCTCCGTCCGGGGGCTGCGTGGTCGCGCCGGGCACGGTCCGGTCGTCCCGGGTGCCATCATGGTGCGATGAAGGGACGCGTTCTCGTGGTCGACGACGACACCGCCCTGTCCGAGATGATCGGCATCGTCCTGCGGTCCGAGGGCTTCGAGCCGGTCTTCTGCGCGGACGGGGACGAGGCCTTGGAGACGTTCCGGGCGACCCAGCCGGACCTCGTCCTGCTGGACCTCATGCTGCCCGGCAAGGACGGCACCGAGGTCTGCCGCCTCATCCGCGCGGAGTCCGGCGTGCCGGTGGTCATGCTCACGGCGAAGGCGGACACCGTCGACGTGGTGCTCGGGCTGGAGTCCGGCGCGGACGACTACATCGCCAAGCCGTTCAAGCCCAAGGAGCTGATCGCCCGCGTGCGCGCGCGCCTGCGCCGCAGCGACGAGCCCGCCCCGGAGCACCTGCGCATCGGGGACCTGTCGATCGACGTCACCGGCCACCGCGTCACCCGCGACGGCGTGCCCATCCCGCTGACGCCGCTGGAGTTCGACCTGCTCGTGGCGCTCGCGCGCAAGCCGTGGCAGGTGTTCACCCGCGAGGTGCTGCTCGAGCGCGTCTGGGGCTACCGGCACGCGGCCGACACCCGGCTGGTCAACGTCCACGTGCAGCGGCTGCGCTCCAAGATCGAGGCCGACCCCGAGCGGCCCGAGATCGTCGTGACCGTCCGCGGCGTCGGCTACAAGGCGGGCGCGACCCCGCCGTGAGCGCCGCACCCCCCGCCGCCCCCCGCCCCGGCGCGGGCGGCCGGCCCGCGCGTGCCTGGCGCCTGCTCACCGTCCGCGCGTCGTCCCGCGCGCGGCGGGTGCTGCGCGCCTGGCGGGGGTCGCTGCAGGCCCGGGTCATCACGTGGACGCTCGCGGCCGGGCTGGTCGCGCTCGTGGTGCTGGGCGGCTACCTGTCGGTGAGCGTGCGGGACGGCCTGTTCACCGCGCGGGTCGACCAGATCCTGGTGGAGTCCGCGCGGTCGGCGACGCAGGCGCAGGAGAAGTTCGACGCCTCGACGGCCACGACCGCGCCCGAGGTGCAGCAGCTCCTGAACGACATGGCGGGCGCCCTGCAGTCCGGCGGGTCGGGGGAGCGCGAGGTCTTCATCCTGCGCACCCGCGGCCAGCAGCTCCCGATCCTCGTGAACTCGCCCGCCACCGACGCCAACCTCGTGCGGCTGGTGTCCGACCCGCTGCGCGACGCGACGGCCGCGAACGAGGGGCAGCGCTGGGAGTCCGTCGCGTGGCCCGCCGAGTCGTCGGCGACCGGGCACGTCGAGCCGGGCGTGGTGGTCGGCCAGGTCGTCACGGTGCCCGCCGCCGGCAGCTACGAGCTGTACTTCCTGTACTCGCTGCAGGCCGAGCAGGACCGGCTCGACTTCCTCCTGGGGGTGCTGGGCATCGGCGCCGTCGCGCTGGTCGCGCTGCTGGTCACGATGACGTGGCTGGTCACCCGCCAGGTGGTCCGCCCGGTCCGGCTGGCCGCGCGGGTGGCCGAGCGGCTCGCGGACGGCCGGCTCGAGGAGCGCATGGCGGTGCGCGGCGAGGACGAGATGGCGCGCCTGGGCGCGTCGTTCAACGGGATGGCGGAGAGCCTGCAGGACCAGATCGTGCGCATGGAGCACCTGTCCGCGATGCAGCGGCGGTTCGTGTCGGACGTGTCGCACGAGCTGCGCACCCCGCTGACCACCGTGCGGATGGCCGGCGAGATGCTCTACGAGTCGCGCGACGAGTTCCCGCCGGAGGTGCGCCGGTCCGCGGAGCTCCTGCACACCCAGCTCGACCGGTTCGAGGACCTGCTCGGTGACCTGCTCGAGATCAGCCGGTTCGACGCGGGCGCGGCCGTGCTGGACGCCGAGGCGCGCGACGTGCGCGACGTCGTCAACGCGGCCGTGGACCAGGCGGTGCCGCTGGCCGTGCGGCGCGGGTCGTGGCTGTCGGTGGTGCAGCCCGAGACCACGTGCGTCGCGGACGTCGACCCGCGGCGCGTCGAGCGCGTGCTGCGCAACCTCCTGGTGAACGCGATCGAGCACGCGGAGGGCTCGGACGTCGAGGTCACGGTGGGCGCCGACGACCGCGCCGTCGCCGTGACGGTGCGGGACCGCGGCGTGGGGATGACCCGCGACGAGGCGGCGCACGTGTTCGACCGGTTCTGGCGCGCCGACCCCGCCCGCGCGCGCACCACGGGCGGCACCGGCCTGGGCCTGGCGATCTCGCTCGAGGACGCGCACCTGCACGGCGGGTGGCTGGAGGCGTGGGGCCGGCCCGGGCAGGGCGCGTGCTTCCGGCTGACGCTGCCCCGGCGCGCCGGCATCGTGCTCACGGGGTCGCCGCTGCCGCTCGAGCCGCCCGCGGCGCCCGAGGCCGGGCCCGCCGCCCCGGTGGCCGACGACGAGCGCGGCGTGGACCCGGCGGCGCTGCCGGACCTGCCCCCGACCACCGGGTCGCTCGACGTCGTCACGCGCGCCCGCGAGGCGCAGGAGGCCGCCGCGCGCCGCCGGGAGCAGGCCGGGCGCACGCCCGCCGAGCAGGCCCCGCACGAGCACGCGCACCACGGACCCGGGGAGGGCGCATGACCCGCACGCACCGCCGCCGCGGCAGGGCCGCGGCGCTGCTCGCGCTCGTCCTGGTGACCCTGACCGCCTGCGTGGGCATCCCCACGTCCGGGCCGGTGGGCGTCGGGGTCGAGGGCGTGAGCGAGCAGGGCGCCCTGGAGCCGCTCGGCGACCCGCCGCCGCAGGACGGCAGCCCGGAGGACATCGTGCGCGGCTTCCTGGGTGCGAGCGCCGCGGGCTTCAGCCGCGACACCGGGTCGGCGGAGGGCGGCGACGACTTCCGCAACGCCCGCGAGTACCTGTCCGGCGAGGCCCGCCGGTCCTGGAGCCCGCGCGACCGCGTCGTGGTCTACGCGACGGCCTCGAGCCCGGCGATCGAGCTCGACGGGCCGTCCCGCGTGCTCGTGAACGTCCGGGTGGCCGCGCGCATCGACGCCGACGGGCGGTACGGGGAGGCCGGGCCCGACGCCGAGGAGTCGCTCGTGTTCGACCTCGTGCAGGACTCCGCGGGCCAGTGGCGGATCTCGGGGCTCGAGGACGGCGTGGTGCTCTCCGAGCCGAACTTCGAGGCGATCTACCGCTCCGCGACGCTGTACTTCCTGTCGCAGGACGCGACGTTCCTGGTCCCGGAGACCCGGTGGTTCCCGCTGCGGAACCTCGCCACGTCGATCGTCCGGGCGCTCATCGCGGGCCCCTCGGACTGGCTGCGCGACGCGGTGCGCAGCGCCGTGCCGGAGGGGGCGACGCTGCAACCCGACGCGGTCGCGGTGAACGACGAGGGGGTGGCCGCCGTGAGCCTCGCGGCCGGCGGTCTGCCGGCCGAACCCGAGGACCGGGCGCTCATGCAGGCGCAGCTCGAGGCGTCGCTGCGGCTCGCGCGCGTCCGGACCGTCGACGTGACGGCCGACGGCGTGCCGCTCGGCGCGCAGGCCGCGCAGCTGCAGCGCGGGCAGGACTGGGGCGGGGCGCTCGAGGCGCTGGAGGGCGACACGCTCGTCCAGCTGTCCCAGGGCGAGCTGGTCCCCGTCGAGGACGTCGCGTCGCTCGCGGGCCTCGACGCCCGCCACCCGGCGCGCGACGGGTCCGGGGCGGTGCGGGTGGTGCTGTCCGGTGCGGACGCGCTCGTGACCGTCCCCGTCGCCGGCAAGCCCGCCCGGACCCTGCTGCAGGGGGCCGGGCTGGTCGCGCCGTCCGTGGACCGGCTGGGCTGGGTGTGGACGGCGTCCACCGACCGCCCGGGCGCGCTCGACGCCGTCCACGCCGACGGTGCGACCGTGGCGGTCGAGGCCGACTGGCTGCAGGGCCGCACCGTCCGCTCGGTCCGGGTGGCCCGGGACGCCACCCGCGTCGCCGTCGTGTCCGCCGGGTCCGACGGCGTGCGGGTCGACGTCGCGTCGATCGTGCGGGACGACTCGGGCACGCCGCAGGTCCTCGGCGCCGCGGCGCGGACGGGCGCGACGCTGGTCGACGCCACGCGCGTGGTCTGGGTCGACGAGAGCACCCTCGGGGTGCTCGGCCGGTCGGGCACCTCGACGACCGCGGTCTACCACCTGGTCCCGCTGGCCGGCCAGGCGCAGACGCGCTCGGCGATCGTGGACTCGGTGGACATCGCGGGCGGCAAGGGCGAGGCCGAGCTGTACGTCGCGACGTCCGAGGGTGAGCTGTTCGCGCGCTCGGGCCCGAGCTGGAAGCCCGTCGAGGGCGGCGGCGGTCCCGTCCGCGACCCGGGCTTCCCCGGCTGACCCCGTCCTCCACAGGCGCGCCCGGGGCGCCGCCGGCGGGGGACCGGGGGACCGCGGGCACCCTCCGCACGGCGCGGGCGGCACCGTGGGGCCGTGACCGTCCTGCGCACGCTCGCCGACCTGGTGCTGCCCGTCACCTGCGCGGGCTGCGGCGAGCCCGGCCGCGCCGTGTGCCCGCGCTGCCTCGCGGCGTGGGCAGGCCCGCCGCGGCGGTGCGAGGACGCGGCCGGGCGCCTCGACCGGCTCGACGGGACGGTCCTGCCCGTCGCGGCGCTCGCGGTGGGCGCGCCCGCGGTGCGCCGGGTGGTCGCGGCGTGGAAGGACGGCGGGCGGGCGGACGTCACGCCGTGGTTCGCCGCGGTCGCCCGGCGGGCCGCCCCGGGCGTCGTCGCGTCGGGCGTGCCGGCCGGGAC
>JAEWGQ010000392.1 GCA_023388235.1 Actinomycetes bacterium
CCCCGGCACCCGGCCGTTCGCCGTCGGCGCCGTCCGGCGCGCGCAGCACGCCCAGCAGCCGGCGCATGTCGGCGAGGGCCGCGCGGCCGGTCTCGGAGACCGTGGCGAGCGCCCGGGTCGCGGCGTCCGGGTCCGCGGCCGCGGCGTACCGGCCCCCGTCGGCCTGGGCGATGATCACCGACAGGGAGTGCGCGACGATGTCGTGCATCTCGCGGGCGATGCGGGTGCGCTCGGCGGCGGTCGCGATCCGGGCCTGCTGGTCGCGCTCGACCTCGAGCCGCTCCGCCCGGTCGCGCAGGGCGGCGATCGTCTCCCGCCGCGCCCGCCGGGTCAGGCCGAACGCCCAGGTGGCGAGCGCGCACGTGGAGCAGAACACCCACAGCGCCACGACCGTGGCGGTGGCGTCCACGATCCCCGCGGAGCCGTACTGCTGGATGATCAGCACGGTGGCGAGCAGCAGGCTCCCGGCGACGGCGCCGACGATGGCGGTCCGGTGCGCCCACCGCGGGCCGTGCACCGTCACCGAGTACAGCGCCGCGAGCACCGCGAGGTCCGCGGGCAGGAACGTCGGCGGGCCGATCAGCAGCTGCGTGAGGCCGGCCAGGTACACCGCGACGACGGAGACCACCGGGGCGCGCCGCCGCAGCCCGAGGGGCAGCCACAGCAGCGTGGCCCACAGCAGCCCGAGGGCCTCCGACGAGCCGTACGCGGACGCCATCGAGGCCGACAGCGGCGCGACCAGGGCCCCGGTCGCGACCACCAGGGCCAGGTCGATCTCGAGCTGGTGGCGGTCCTCCCACCCCGTGAGGCGCTCCCACCACGTCATCGCGCCAGCCTAGGGGCCCGCGCGGGTCCGCAGCGTGCCCCCGGGGGCGGACGCGGGGCCGGTGCACGTCCCCCCGGGGGACGACCGTCGTGTGCCGTGGACAAGACCGTTCCGTGACCTAACATGGGGAGATGACCCAGGTGCTGCTGGCGGAGGACGATCCGGCGATTGCCGAGCCTTTGGCGCGCGCGCTGGGCCGTGAAGGCTACGACGTCCGGGTGCAAGGCACCGGTCAAGGTGCGATCGACCGCGCCGCGGAGGCCGACCTGGTCGTGCTCGACCTCGGCCTGCCGGACATGGACGGCCTCGACGTCGCGCGCGCGATCCGGAACCAGGGCCTCACCACCCCGGTCCTCGTGCTGACGGCCCGGGCCGACGAGGTGGACCTGGTCGTCGGGCTCGACGCCGGCGCGGACGACTACGTGACGAAGCCGTTCCGGCTCGCGGAGCTGCTGGCCCGCGTCCGGGCGCTCCTGCGCCGCACCGGCGGCGACACCCCGGACGAGGACGAGCTGCGCAGCCAGGACGTGCGCGTGGACGTCGCCGCGCACCGCGCGTTCCAGGGCGACCGCGAGCTGCACCTCACCGCCAAGGAGTTCGACCTGCTGCGCGTCCTCGTCGGTGCCGCCGGCACCGTCGTGGCCCGCGAGGCGCTCATGCGGGAGGTCTGGGGCTCCGACCCGACCGGGTCCACCAAGACGCTGGACATGCACGTGTCGTGGCTGCGCCGCAAGCTCGGCGACGACGCCAGCGCGCCGCGGTACATCAGCACGGTGCGCGGGATGGGCTTCCGGTTCGAGTCCGGCGAGGGCTCCCGGGGCTGAGCCGTGCGCCGCCGCGTCCTGCAGGCCACCATCGCGGCCGTCACGGTCGCGGTCCTCCTGCTCGGGTTCCCGCTGGCGTTCCTCGGCGCCGCGTACGTGCGCGACAACGAGGTCGCCGCCCTGCAGACCCGCGCCACCGACCTCGCCCGGGCGGTCGACAACCGGGTGCAGGAGGGCGCGCCGCTGTCGGACGACATGCTCGAGCCCTACGTCGAGCGCGGCGGCGGCATCCCCGTCAGCATCTTCGTCATCGCCCCCGACGGCGCCCGGTACCAGGCCGGCCCCGAGGTGCCCGAGCGGACGCTGACCCTCACCGCGACCTCCGCGACCGGCGCCCGGGTCACGATGTACGCGCCCTGGTGGGACGTGTTCCTGGTCAGCGTGCAGATCATGGGCCTGGTGGTGGCCGCCGCGGTCGTCGCGTTCGCCGCCGGCATCGCGATGGCGATCTGGCAGGCCAACCGGCTCGCCGCGCCGCTGGTGTACCTGGCGGCCTCCGCGGAGCAGCTCGGCTCCGGGCAGGTGCGCCCGCAGCTCGAGCCGTCCGGGGTGGAGGAGATCGACCTGGTCGCGGCCGAGCTCGCCCGCAGCGCCGACCGGATGGCCGGGCGGCTCGCCGCCGAGCGGCAGTTCGCGTCCGACGCCTCGCACCAGCTGCGCACCCCGCTGACGGCGCTGTCGATGCGGCTCGAGGAGATCATGCTCGCGTCCGACGACCCGGGGGTGCGCGAGGAGGCGCGGATCTCGCTCGAGCAGGTCGAGCGCCTCGTCACGGTGGTGGACGACCTGCTCACCCGGTCGCGCCGGGCCCAGGGCGGGACGACCGAGGCGGTGCGGCTGGGCGACGTCGTGCACCAGCAGGAGGAGGAGTGGCGCCCGACGTTCGAGGCCGCCGGCCGCCGGCTCGCCGTCGAGGTGGATCCCGAGGTGCAGGTGCTCGCGACGCCGGGCGCGCTCGCGCAGGTGCTCGCCACGCTGATCGAGAACTCCCTGCGGCACGGCGGCGGCACGACCACGGTGCGCTCGCGGGCCGGCGCGTCGCGGGCCGTGGTCGTCGAGGTGGCCGACGAGGGCGACGGGGTGCCCGACGACCTCGCGCCGCGCATCTTCGAGCGGGAGGTCACGTCGGGTCAGGGCACCGGCCTCGGGCTGGCGCTCGCGCGCGACCTGGCGTCGGCGGACGGGGCGCGGCTCGAGCTCGCGCAGCGGCGCCCGGCCGTGTTCGCACTGTTCCTCACGGGCGTGCCCGCGCAGATGGCGCCGGACGTGGTGCTGCCGCGGGGGTCCGTCATCTCGCCGCGCGTCGAGCGCACGCGCCGGCGGCGCTGAGCCGGACGGCGCCGCTGAGCCGGACGGCGGCGGGCGGGACGGGGCTCGAC
>JAEWGQ010000415.1 GCA_023388235.1 Actinomycetes bacterium
CCGCGCGCGACGTCCCGCGGGCGCGCGGCGGACGACCCGGCCCTGCTGGACGAGCTGCTGGCGATGCCGCGGGCGCACCTGCTCGTCGACGGCTACAACGTCTCGAAGCTCGCGTGGCCCGACCAGCCGCTCGCGGAGCAGCGCCGCCGGCTCACCGAGCGGCTCGCCAACCTCGCGGGCCGGTCGGGCGCGGAGGTGACGTGCTGCTTCGACGGCCGGGACGCGGCGCCCGCGGACCGCGCCCCGTCGGCCCCGCGCGGCGTGCGCGTGCTGTTCTCGCAGGGGGAGATCGCCGACGACCTGCTGCGCCGGCTGGTGCGCGCGGAGCCGCCGGGCCGGGTGGTGCTGGCCGTGACGAGCGACCGCGCGCTCGCCGCGGACCTCGAGGCGGCCGGGGCGCGGGTGCTGCCCTCACCCGCGCTGGTCGGCCGCCTCGGCCGGCTCTGACCGGCGTCAGCCCGCCTGGTCCCCGGCGTAGATCGCCTCGACGTCCGTCGCGAAGTCCTTGAGCACGTGCGTCCGCCGCACGCTGAGCTTCGGCGTGAGGTGGCCGCTCGCGATCGTGAGGTCGCGCTCGAGGATGCGGTACTTGCGGATGGACTCGGCGCGGGAGACGGCGCGGTTCGCCCGCTCGACGCCCTGGTCGATCGACGCGAGCACCTCGGGGTCGCGCGCCGCCTCGGCGACGGTGAGCTCCGGCCGGCCGTGCGCGGCGCACCAGCCGGGCAGCCCCTCGGCGTCGAGGGTGACGAGCGCGCCGATGAACGGCCGGCCGTCGCCGACCACCACCACCTGGCTGATGAGCGGGTGGGCGCGCAGCCGGTCCTCGAGCACGGCGGGCGCGACGTTCTTGCCGCCCGCGGTCACGATGATCTCCTTCTTGCGCCCGGTGATCCGCAGGTAGCCGTCGGCGTCGAGCGAGCCGAGGTCGCCGGTACGGAACCAGCCGTCGTCGAACGCCTCGCCGGTCGCGACGGGGTTGCCGTGGTAGCGCCCGAACACCTGGGGGCCGCGCACCTCGACCTCGCCGTCGTCGGCGATGCGCACGGACGTGCCGGGCAGCGGCGGGCCGACGGTGCCGATCCGGGTGCGCGCGGGCAGGTTCACCGTCGCCGGCGCGGTGGTCTCGGTCAGCCCGTAGCCCTCGAGCACGCGCACCCCGATGCCGCGGAAGAAGTGCCCGAGCCGCTCGCCGAGCGGGGCGCCGCCCGAGATCGCCCACTCGACGCGCCCGCCCATGGCGTCGCGGAGCTTGTGGAACACGAGCTTGTCCGCGACCGCGTGCTGCACGCGCAGGCCGATCCCGGGGCCGCCCTCGTCCAGGGCGCGGGAGTACGCGATCGCCGTGCGCGCCGCCCACTGGAAGATGCGCCGCTTGCCGCCGGCGGCGGCCTTCTGCTCGGCGGAGTTGTACACCTTCTCGAACACGCGCGGCACCGACAGGATGAACGTCGGCCGGAACTCGCCGAGGTCCTGCAGGAGCTGCTTGGTGTCCGGGGTGTGGCCCAGGACGGACCCGGCGGGCATGCACAGCACCTCGACGAAGCGGGCGAACACGTGCGCCAGCGGCATGAACAGCAGGGTGCGGGACCCGGGGGTGGACACGACCTCGTGCAGGCCCTCGACGGCGTTGCGCGCGAGGACGGAGAAGTTGCCGTGCGTGAGCTCCACGCCCTTGGGCCGCCCGGTGGTGCCGGACGTGTAGATCAGCGTGGCGAGGTCGTCCCGGCCGGCCAGCCGGCGGCGCCGGTCGATCTCGGCGTCCGGGACGTCGGCGCCCTCGGCGGCGAGCCGGTCGACGGCGCCGTCGTCGATGACCAGCACGTCCTGGAGCAGCGGGGCCTCGGGCCGCACCTCCGCGACCGTGGCGGCGTGCTCGGCGCTCTCCACCACCAGGAGCGTCACGGCGGCGTCGGTGAGGATCCAGTGCACCTGCTCCGCGGAGGAGGTCTCGTACACGGGCACCGGCACGGCGCCGGCGCTCCAGAGGGCCCAGTCGAGCAGCGTCCACTCGTACCGGGTGCGGGACATGATGCCGACGCGGTCGCCGGGGGCGACGCCGCGGGCGACGAAGCCGCGGGCGACGTCGCGCACGCGGCGGTCGAAGGCCCGGGCGCTCACGGTGTGCCACGTGGTGCCGGTGCCGGGGGTCTTGTACTCGATGAGCGGGCCGTCGCCGGTGGCGGCCACGCGGGCGGCGAGCAGGTCGAGCAGGTTCTCCTGCGGCCCGGCGTCGACGAGCAGGGGCGTGCTGAACTCCTCCATGGTTCTGGCTCCATCGTCAGAGGTCGGAAGGTGTCGGCAGCATAAGGGACTTTGGTCCTAGACGCAGGCGTCTGCCCGGCGGGTCACCCGTCCGGGCACGGGACGCACGCCGCGCGCCCGTGGGAGCGCGTGCACGGTTTGCCCGGTGCGCGCGCTAGCGTGGGGTCGCACGCGCGCGACGCCGCCGCCCCACCGGCGCGGCTGCTGCCGGCCGGCCGGCCGCGCGCCATCGTGCGGGACGCACATCCACGACGCGGAAGCGGGGAAGCATGCACGCCATCGGTGTGGACATCGGCGGGACCAAGATCGCCGCCGGTGTGGTCGACGAGGACGGCCGGATCATCGCCAAGACCCGGCGCGACACCGACCCCCGCGACTCCGCGAGCGTCGACCGGGGCGTGATCGAGGCGTGCCAGGAGCTCGCCGAGCAGCACGAGGTCGGCGCCATCGGCCTCGCGGCCCCCGGCTTCATCGCGGCCGACCAGACCACCGTGCTGTTCACCCCGAACCTCCCGTGGCGCGAGCACCCCCTGCGCGACATCGTCGCGAAGGAGCTCGGCGAGGACGTGCGCATCGTCGTGGAGAACGACGCCAACGCCGCCGGCTGGGCCGAGTTCGCGTTCGGCGCCGCCCGCGACGTGCAGGACATGCTGCTGCTGACGATCGGCACCGGCCTCGGCGGCGCGCTCGTCGTCGGCGGCAACCTCATCCGCGGCGCCTGGGGCGTGGCGGCGGAGGTCGGCCACATGCGCGTCGTCCCGGGCGGGCACTACTGCGGCTGCGGCCACGAGGGCTGCTGGGAGCAGTACGCGTCGGGCAGCGCCCTGGTGCGCGACGCCCAGGCGGCGCTCATCACGCAGCCCGAGCGCGGCGCGCGCCTGCTCGAGCTCGCGGGCGGCGACGCCGACGAGCTCACCGGCCCCCAGGTCACCCAGGCCGCGCAGGAGGGCGACCCGCTCGCCGTCGAGCTGCTCGCCGAGCTCGGCCGGTGGATCGGCGAGGGCTCCGCGTCCGTCGCCGCGCTGCTGGACCCCGCGATCGTCGTGATCGGCGGCGGCGTCAGCGCGGCCGGCGACCTGCTGCTCGCCCCGGCGCGCAACGCGTTCCTCGACCAGCTCTCGGCCCGCGGGCACCGGCCCGAGGCGAGCTTCGCGCTGGCCTCCATGGGCAACGACGCCGGCATCGTCGGCGCGGCGGACCTCGCCCGCCGCTGAGCACCCCGCCCGGGCGGCGCGGTCCTAGACGACCGCGCCGTCCGAGTCGTCGTGGTCGTCGTCGCGCCGGTGCGGCATCCGCCACAGCAGCAGCACCATGCCGAGCAGGAACACCGCGACCGACGCCTGGACCAGCGCGGGCGGCGCGTCGCGCCAGCCGACCAGCACCACGAGCCACAGCAGGGGCATGCCGCCCACCGCGAACCAGGCCATCGTGAGCAGCGGGTCGCCGCCGAGCACCGGCCCCGGGTCCGGCGGCTCGAAGTGCTCCGCCGCGTCGACGCGCCGCTCGGCGTCGTCCATCTGGTCGGTGGCGTCCCAGTCCCGGCCGGACAGCTCGCGCGGCACCGGCGGCGGCGCCGGCGCGTCCTCCCCGGCGCCCGGACGGGCGGGCCGCACGACCCGCCGGTCGTTCACCCAGGGCGCGACGGGGTAGGTTACGGCGGGACCGGACGACGTCCGCGGGTCGTCCTGACCGGTGGCGTCGGAGGTCTCGGGTCCGTCCGCCGGGCCCGGCCCGCCCTGCAGCTCCGCGACGATCGCGGCCCACTGCTCGTCGGTGACCGGGACGTCGGGGGAGCCGGGACCGCGCGCCTCGCCGCGCTCGTCCCCGTCGGGGGACGGGTCGTCGGCGGGTCGATCGGGACGCGGGGCCATGGCAGCACTCTAGAGTCGGTCCGACCGAGGGGCGCGGGTGCGCGCGCGAGGGCGAGAGGTGGCAGGTTGTTCTACTGGTTGATGAAGCGGGTGCTGATCGGCCCGCTGCTGCACCTGCTGTTCCGCCCGTGGGTGCGCGGCGCCGAGAACGTGCCCAGCAGCGGCGGGGCCATCCTCGCCAGCAACCACCTGGCCGTGATCGACTCGTTCTTCCTCCCGCTCGTGCTGGACCGCGAGATCGTCTTCATCGGCAAGAACGAGTACTTCACCGGCCGCGGGCTCAAGGGCCGGCTGACCGCGGGCTTCATGCGCGGCGTCGGCACCATCCCCGTCGACCGCTCCGGGGGCAAGGCGTCCGAGGCGGCGCTGCGCACCGGCCTGCGGCGGCTCGAGGAGGGCAAGCTCTTCGGCATCTACCCCGAGGGCACCCGCAGCCCCGACGGGCGGCTGTACCGCGGCAAGACCGGCGTGGCGCGCCTCGCGCTGGAGTCCGGCGCCCCGGTCATCCCCGTCGCGATGGTGGACACCGACAAGGCGCAGCCGCTCGGGCAGCGCCTGCCGCACCCGCGCCGCATCGGCGTCGTCATCGGCGAGCCGCTGGACTTCAGCCGGTACCGGGGCATGGAGAACGACCGGTTCATCCTGCGCTCCGTCACCGACGAGATCATGTACGCGCTCATGAGCCTGTCCGGCCAGGAGTACGTCGACATCTACGCCGCCACCCAGAAGGCCCGCATCGCCACGGGGCACCCCGCGGCGACCGGTCCGAGCGCGCCGGAGCCGACCGCGCCCGGCGGCCGCGCGGTGCCCGATGTCCAGCCTCCGGTCCCGCCGGAGGAGGACGCCCCGGCTCAGTAGGATGAGCCCGACCGCCGCGCCCGGTGCGCGGCGGCACCCCGGACCTCGGTCCTGGTTCCGGGTCTCGTGCGTCGCGTTCAGTGGCGCGCGGGCTGGGGACCCCCAGCCGTGCTGATCAACGAGAGGTGTGTCTCATGTCGGTTCGTCGCGTCGCGCTCCTGACCGCGGGTGGCTTCGCTCCGTGCCTGTCCTCGGCCGTCGGTGGCCTCATCGAGCGGTACACCGAGATCGCCCCCGAGGTGGAGATCATCGCGTACGAGCACGGCTACTACGGGCTGCTCCGCGGGGACAAGATCGTCATCACGGACGAGGCCCGCAAGCAGGCCGGGATCCTGCACCGGTTCGGCGGCTCGCCGATCGGCAACTCCCGCGTGAAGCTCACCAACGCGGCCGACTGCGTCAAGCGCGGGCTCGTGGCCGAGGGCCAGGACCCGCTGCAGGTCGCGGCCGAGCAGCTCAAGGCCGACGGCGTCGACGTGCTGCACACCATCGGCGGCGACGACACGAACACCACCGCGGCCGACCTCGCCGCGTACCTGGCGGAGAACGACTACGGCCTCACCGTCGTCGGCCTGCCGAAGACCATCGACAACGACGTGGTGCCGATCAAGCAGTCGCTCGGCGCGTGGACCGCCGCCGAGGAGGCCGCCGGCTTCGCCGCGAACATCATCGGCGAGCACCGCTCCGGCCCTCGCATGCTCATCGTGCACGAGGTCATGGGCCGGCACTGCGGGTGGCTCACCGCCGCCGCGGCCGCCGAGTACCGCAGGTGGCTCGACGCGCAGGAGTGGGCCCCCGCCCTCGGCCTGACGCGCGAGCGCTGGGACGTGCACGCCGTGTTCCTGCCCGAGCTGGCCATCGACATCGACGCCGAGGCCGCGCGCCTCAAGGCGATCATGGACGAGCAGGGCAACGTCAACATCTTCCTGTCCGAGGGCGCGGGCATGCACGAGATCGTCGAGCAGCTCGAGGCCTCCGGCGCCGAGGTGCCGCGCGACCCGTTCGGCCACGTCAAGCTGGACACGATCAACCCCGGCCAGTGGTTCGCGAAGCAGTTCGCGGAGAAGCTCGGCGCCGAGAAGGTCATGGTCCAGAAGTCGGGCTACTACTCGCGCGCCGCCGCCGCGAACGCCGAGGACCTGCGCCTCATCAAGTCGATGACCGACCTGGCCGTCGAGTGCGCCCTGCGCGGCGAGGCCGGCGTCATCGGCCACGACGAGGAGGACGGCGACCGGCTCAAGGCCATCGCGTTCCCGCGGATCGCCGGCGGCAAGGCGTTCGACGTCTCGCAGCCGTGGTTCGGCGCGCTCCTGGAGGGCATCGGCCAGCCGCTGGTGCCCGCAGCGGCCCACTGATGAGCGTCGAGGCCGACCCCTCGGTCCTCGAGGGCCTCGACCGCTGGCGCACCCTGCCCGTCACGCAGCAGCCCGCCTGGCCCGACGCGGACGCCCTCGCCCGCGTCGGCGCCCGGCTGGCCGGCCTGCCCCCGCTGGTGTTCGCGGGGGAGGCCGACGCGCTGCGCGGGCACCTCGCCGCGGCCGGCCGGGGCGAGGCGTTCCTGCTGCAGGGCGGCGACTGCGCCGAGACGTTCGCGGAGGCCACGGCCGACAACATCCGCGGCAAGATCATGACCGTCCTGCAGATGGCCGTCGTGCTCACGTACGGCGCCAGCCTGCCGGTCGTCAAGATGGGCCGGATGGCGGGGCAGTACGCCAAGCCGCGGTCGTCCGAGTCGGAGACCCGCGACGGCGTCACGCTGCCCGCGTTCCGGGGCGACATCATCAACGGCTTCGAGTTCACCCCCGAGGCCCGCACGCCGGACCCGGAGCGGCTGCTCGACGCGTACCACACGTCGGCGTCCACGCTGAACCTCATCCGCGCGTTCACCACCGGGGGCTTCGCGTCCCTGCTGCGGGTGCACGAGTGGAACCGGGGCTTCACCGCGAACCCCGCGTACGCCCGGTACGAGGAGATCGCCGCCGAGATCGACCGCGCGATCCGGTTCATGGCGGCCTGCGGGGCGGACTTCGACGCCCTCCGCACGGTCGACTTCTACTCGAGCCACGAGGGGCTGCTGCTCGACTACGAGCGGCCGCTCACCCGGATCGACTCCCGGACCGGCCTGCCCTACGACTGCTCGGCGCACTTCCTGTGGATCGGGGAGCGCACCCGGCAGCTCGACGGCGCGCACGTCGACTACTTCAGCCGCGTGCACAACCCGATCGGCGTGAAGCTCGGCCCGACGTCCACCGCGGACGACGCGCTGCGGCTGATCGACAAGCTCAACCCGAGCGCCGAGCCGGGCCGGATCACGTTCATCACCCGCATGGGGGCGAGCCGGATCCGCGAGCTGCTGCCGTCGCTGGTCGAGAAGGTCACGGCCGACGGGCGCCCGGTCACGTGGGTGTGCGACCCCATGCACGGCAACGGCATCACGTCCGCGTCCGGGTACAAGACCCGCCGGTTCTCCGACGTGATGGACGAGGTCGCCGGGTTCTTCGAGGTGCACCGCGGGCTCGGCACCGTCCCGGGCGGGCTGCACATCGAGCTCACCGGGGACGACGTCACCGAGGTGCTCGGCGGCGCGGAGGAGATCGACGACGCCGGCCTGGCCCGGCGCTACGAGACGCTGGTCGACCCGCGCCTGAACCACCAGCAGTCGCTGGAGCTCGCGTTCCAGGTGGTGGAGCTGCTCCGGCGGAGCTGAAGCGCCGCAACGCAGAACCCCCTCCGCATCAGCACGACGCGGAGGGGGTTCTGCGTTCTCGGCGTCAGGTGATCGTCAGCACGACCGTCGAGCCCTTCGGCGCCTGACCGCCCTTCGGGTCCTGACCGACGACGCGGTTGAGCCCGAAGAACGGCGTCGCGTGCCGCGTGTCGACCTTGAAGCCGGCGTCCTCGAGCGCCTTCTGGGCGTCGGATAGCGTCGCGCCGTACGGGATGTTGGGGAGATCGACGAGCTCCGGGCCCTTGGAGACGGTGAGCGTCACCGTGTCCTTGCGGTGCCCCTCGGTGCCCCCGACCGGGTCCTGCGAGATGACCTTCCCGGCCTCCACCTCGTCGCTGAACGCCTCGACCGGGGTCACGGCCAGGCCGAGCCCCTCGAGGGTGCTCGTGGCCGCGTCGAGGGTCGCGCCGGTGACGGAGACGATCGTGACGGGGGCGGGCCCGTCGGACAGCGTGAGGGTGACGACCGACCCGCGCCGCACGGTGGAGCCGGCGCCGACGGCCTCGCCGTGCTCGTCGGCGGCAGCCAGCACCGCACCGATGGCGGCCTCGTCGTCGTAGTGCGGCCCGTCGGCGGGCACGGAGCGCACGCCGATCCCGTCCAGCACCGCCGCGGCGTCCGCCTGCATGGAGCCGACGAGGTCCGCCGGCACCGTCACCAGGTCGGGGCCGCGGGACACGTGCAGGACGACGGTGCCGTTCTTGCGGACGCGGTCGCCGTCGCGCGGGTCGGCGTCGACCACCGTCCCCGCGGGCACGGTGTCGTGGAACACCTCGGCGGGGTCGGCGGTGAGCCCGGCCTCCTCCAGCGCCGCGACCGCGGCGTCCTGCGTGAGGCCGGCGACCTCCGGCACGGTGGTGTAGGCGCCGGGCCCGGAGGTCGTGTACCACCAGGCGCCGCCGCCGACCAGGCCGGCCAGCAGCACCAGCGCGGCGATCCACCAGATCCGGCGCCGCCGGCGGCGGGGCGAGGGCGCGGCCGGCTCGGAACCGCCGGCGGTGACCACCCCGATGGGCAGCGCCACGGTCCTGCCGGGGGTCTCGATGCGGGTCGTGGCGTCGCCGGGGGCGTCCGCCGGCGACGCCTCACCGCCGGTCCCGTCCTCGGGCGCGGTCGCCAGCGGCAGCTCGACAGCCGGTGCGACGTCGACGCGGCGGGCGAGCGTCGCGGGGTCGAGCGCGGTGCGGGTCCGCCGGAGCAGGGCCAGCGCCGCGGTGGCGTCCGCGGGGCGGTCATCGGGCTCGCGCGCCGCGAGGGCGGCGACCAGCTCGTCCACCTCGACCGGGAGCCACGACGCGGTGTCGGACGGCGCGGGCACGTCGGAGTTCACGTGCTGGAAGGCGATCTGGATCGGGGTCTCGCCGGTGAACGGCTGCGCGCCGGTGAGCATCTCGTACAGCAGGACGCCGGCCGCGTACACGTCGGTCCGCGCGTCGCTGGAGCCGCTGACGACGAGCTCGGGGGCCAGGTACGCGACCGTGCCGAACACGGTGCCCGTGGTCGTGGACGTGACCTCGGTGACCGCCCGGGCCAGGCCGAAGTCGGCGACCTTGATGCGGCCGTCCGCGGCGATGAGCACGTTCTCCGGCTTGACGTCGCGGTGCACGAGCCCGGCGCGGTGCGCGGCGGCGAGCGCGTCGAGCACCCGCTCCGCGACGTCGAGCGCCTCGCCGACGGTCAGGGACCCGCGCTCGGCCAGGTGGCGGCGCAGGTTGACCCCGTCGACGTACTCCATCGTCAGGTACGACGTCTCGCCGTCGACGCCCTGGTCGTACACGCCGACCAGGCCGGGGTGGGTCAGCCGGGCCGCTGCGCGCGCCTCGCGCCGGAACCGCGCCACGAAGTCCGCCCCCGCCGCGCCCTCGGCGAGGTGCGGGTGCATGACCTTGAGCGCGACGTCGCGGTCGAGCCGCCGGTCCACCGCCAGGTACACCGTGGCCATGCCGCCGCGCGCGATGCGCTGCACGACCTCGTAGCGCCCGTCGACCAGGTGGCCGACGAGCGGATCGGTGACGGTTGCTCCCACGGGCGGAAGTCTACGGGCGGACGGTGGCCGGGCCCGGGAGGTCGCGGCTCAGTAGCGCGCCATGAGCGTCTGGACGTTCGCCACGTAGCGGCGGGTGTCGCTGAACATGCCGTTGCGCTTCACCGACGCGGCGCCCTGGTAGTACCCGGCGATGGCCGTGGGCAGGTCGGGGGAGGTCTTCACGAGGTGCCGCAGGATCGCGACGCCCGCCACGACGTTGTCGTCGGGGTCGAGCAGGTTGAGGTCGCGGCCCACGAGCTGCGAGGCCCACTCGCCGGACGTCGGGATGACCTGCATCGTGCCGATGGCGTTCGCCGGCGAGACCGCGGTGTGGTCGAACCCGGACTCCTGGGTGGCGATCGCCTGGGCGAGGCGCGCGTCCACCCCCATGGCGCGGGCGGTCGCGGCGACCCGGGTCTGCATGTCGGCGCGCGAGGGGACGCCCATCGCGAGCAGGGTGGCCTTGTTGGCGTTCGCCGAGGCGACCACGCTCGGGGCGTAGGTGCGGCCGAGGAACGTGTTGCTCACCAGCGCGGCGCCGCCGGTGGCGGCCGCGGC
>JAEWGQ010000417.1 GCA_023388235.1 Actinomycetes bacterium
CGACACCAGTGAAGGGCCCGGTGCTGGCACACCGGACCCTTCGTGCCCGCTCGACAGTTCCTCTGGAGACCTGACATGCAAGCACGTCCATCCTGGCACGCCCGCAGAGCGACGTCCGCCCTGCTCGCCGCCGCCCTGACGGCGACCGCCGCCGCCGCCCTGGTGCTCGGCGCGCCGCCCCCGCCTGCGGACGCGGGCGTGCCGGGCCACGGCATCACCGTCTACCCCGAGGGGTACGGGCGCGTGCACCTCGGCCCGCTGGAGGGGCCCGTCGGCGCGACCGAGCACGGCTACTGCGTGCAGGCCCGCGTCCCCGCGTCGGGGCCGGCCGACGTGCCCGTCGCGACGTCGTTCGTCGACGACCCGCCGCTGGCGGCGGTCCTGGCGGCGCACCGGGACGCGCCGGACGACCTGACGCAGGCGGCCGTCGGCTACCTGGTGCACCAGCGCCAGGAGCGTCCGGGCCCGATGGCCGGCGGCGACGTCGCCGCAGCCGTGCGGCTCATTACGGCGGCGACGCCGCGGGCGGTGCTGGACCGTGCGGACGCGCTGCTCGCGGAGGGCACGGCGCTCGCCGGGCCGTACACCGGCAGCCCGGGCGAGGTCACCGGCGCGGGCGACCGGGTGGGCACCATCCACGGGATCGCGCTCGTCAGCGACCTCGGGCACCTGGTGCCGGGCGCGCCGTTCGAGGTGACGCTGACCGGTCCCGCGGTGTTCGACGCGACCGGAACCGACCGGTACTCGGGGCACAGCGCCGACCAGCCGCTCACGCTGGCGTGGACGGCGACGGGCACCGGGGACGTGGGCTACACGCTCGGGTTCGACGAGGCGTGGCGCACGTCGCTCACGGTGATCGACCTCCCCGGCGACCGGCAGGACCAGCTGACGTACGGGAACCGGCCGCAGCACGACCTCCAGGAGATCACCGTGCCGGGCCCGACGTTCCCGGTCGTGGGGGACTTCCGGCCGCAGGCCACGACGACGGTCCAGGACGTCCAGGTCACCCAGGGGGACGCGCTGGTGGACGTGCTGGAGTTCGCGGCCGCACCGGGCGACGACTGGCTCGACGTCGACGGGGACCTGGTCCACGTCCCGGCGCAGGTCACCTGGTACGGGCCGTTCGACCGGCCGCTCCCGCAGACGGACCTGCCGCCGGCCGACGCGCCGGTCGCGGGCGTGGAGCGGGTCGTCGCGCAGGGCCCGGGCACGGTCACGACGCCCGGCACGGTGCGGGCGACCGGTGACGGGTTCTACACGGCGGTCGTGACCATCCGGAAGGCGGACGCCGGGCCGGCGGAGCCCTACGTGCGGGAGGACTTCACCGCACCGTTCTTCGAGGCCGCCGAGACCGCCGTGAACCGGTTCTCCCTGGCGCACGAGTCCGAGACGCGCGAGTTCAACGTCGTCCCCGGCGGGCGCGCGTTCGACCGGATCACCGTGACCGGGTACCCGGACGACCACGGGACGTTCCCGGGCCTCGGGCCGTGGCAGCCGGACCTCGGGGAGGCGACCGTCACGGTCTACGGACCGCTGCCGGGGCTGCCGGACACGCCCGACGTCCCGGTCGGCACGCCGGTGCACTGGACCGACACGGTGGCGGCGGTCGACGGCGTCTACGACGTCGGCTACGACGACGCGCACCCCGTCCTCGCGCCGACCGTGCCCACCCACCCCGGCGGCGACTACTTCGTGTTCGTGTACGCGTTCGCGGGGGACGACCGGGTCGAGGAGTTCGTCAGCCCCTTCGACGACCTCCGCGAGGTGTTCTACGTGCCCGGCCCGGGGTACGTGGCGCCGCAGGCCGTCACGCAGGCGCTCGAGTCCGCGCCGGCGGGCGGGCCGATCCACGACACGGCGCTGGTCACCGGCAGCACCCAGCCCGGCGACCACCTGGTCTTCGCGGCGTACGGCCCGCAGGACCCGGCGCAGGTGCCGGTGTGCGACGGCACCACCCTGCTGTGGACGTCCGACCCGGTGGAGGTCACGGGGCCCGGCCGCTACCGCTCCGGGACCACCACGGCCCCGGACGAGCCCGGCGCCGTGTACTGGGTCGAGACGCTCCGGCGCGCGGACGGGACCGTCCTGCACGAGGGGCGGTGCGGCACCGCCTCGGAGACCACGCTGGTCACCGAGGCGCCGGCCGTCCGGACGACCGCTGCCGCCTCGCAGGACGACCCCGTGGCCGGCGCGGAGATCTGGGACGTGCTCACGGTGACCGGCCCGGTCCCGGCGGACGCGGTGACCCGGGTCGACCTGTTCCACGCCGCCCCGGGCGCGGCGCTCGACTGCGCGGAGCCGGTGTGGACGACGACGGTCCCGCTCGCCGCGGGTCCCGGGGAGTACCGGACCGCGCGGTACCGGACCACCGAGCCGGGGACCTACGGCTTCGTGGAGCGCACGACGACCGCCCACGGCGAGCTGCTGTCGGAGGGCCGGTGCGGCGAGCCCTCCGAGACCCTCACGGTCGCGGCTCCGCCCGCCGGGCCGCTCGCCGTGACCGGCGCGGACGTCCGGGTGGCCGCGGCGGTGGCGGTGCTCGTGGTGGTCGCCGGGACCGTCGTCGTCGTCCACCGGGCCCGCGTGCGGCGTGCGCTGGACGAGGCCGC
>JAEWGQ010000018.1 GCA_023388235.1 Actinomycetes bacterium
CCCCGGGGGTCGTGCGCCCCGCACGCGGACGACCCCCGCCCCGGCGCGTGCCGGGACGGGGGCCGTCGTCGTGCGGTGCCGTCGTCAGTCGACGGCGAGCGCGGCCACCGGCGGCGTCCGCGCGGCGCTGCGCGCCGGCAGGACCGACGCCAGCACCCCGGCGACCAGGGCGACCAGGAGCACGAGGCCGAGGTCCGCCCACGGCACGCGCAGCTCGAGGTCCGCGAGGCCGGCGAGCACCGCCGTGGACCCGAGCCAGCCGTAGACCAGGCCGAGCACGACGCCGACCAGCGCGCCGACCCCCGCGATCAGGGCGCCCTCGACGGCCATCGACGCCCGCAGCTGCCGGCGGGTGAGGCCCAGCGCCCGCAGCGTCGCCGACTCGCGGCGGCGCTCGATCACGGACAGCGACAGGGTGTTGGTCACGCCGATCAGCGCGATGACCACCGCCACCGCCAGCAGCCCGACGACGACCGCGAGCACGGTGTCGATCGCACGCTGGTACAGCGCACGCTCGAGGGCGGCCCCGTAGATGTCGAGCGTCGTGTCGGCGGTGAGGTCCTGCACGTCCTGCACCACCGCGGTGGAGTCGTTGACCTCGGCGACGCGCAGCCACGCCAGCGAGGGGGTGCCGCTGGTGCCGAGCTCCTCGAGGGTGGCCGGGGTGACCAGCACGATCCAGTCGCCGAGCGGCTGCACGACGGCCGTCAGCTCGACCGTCGGGGACCCGGCGGCCGGGCCGCCGTCCACGGGGTCGGCCAGCGTGACCGGGAGCCGGTCGCCGTCCTCGATCTGCGCGTTCTCCGCGATGTCGTCGGACACGACCACGGTGCCCGGGGCGAGGGCGTCGCCGAGCGCGGGGTTGCGCAGCACCGTGGCGGCGTCCTGGGGGGACAGGGCGCGCGCGGACGCCTGGGTGCCGCCGAGGTCCAGGTCGGCGATGGTCACCGGCGTCACGGCCTCGACCCCGTCGACGTCGGCGACGCGGCCGACGAGCCCGCTCGGCAGCGGCTCGTCCACCGTGCGGCCCTGCTCGTCCACCGACGAGGGCGCGGCGATCTGCAGGTCCACGGGGAACCGGCTGTCGAGCTCGCCGTCCAGGGTGGCCCGGGCCGTGACGGCGCCGGTGCTCATCATCGCCACCAGGGTCACGCCGATGAGCAGCGCCGTGCTGGTGGCCGCGGTGCGCGCCGGGTTGCGGCCGGTGTTCGCGGCGGCGAGCCGGGCGGGCATGCCCGCGCGCCCCGCCAGCCGGCCGATGGCCGCGACGACCTTCGGCATCCAGAACACGGCGCCGACGAGCAGCCCCACGAAGGAGACGAGCCCGCCCAGGATCGCCACCCCGACGGCGGCCAGGAGCGCCGCGGTCTGGGCGAGCGCGACGCCGCCGCCGAGCAGCAGCGCGCCGCCCACGACGAGCAGCCAGGAGAACACGAGCCGCACGCGGCCCGCGCGGCTGTCGGCGCCGGGGGCGTCGGCGGGGCGCAGCGCCGCGATGGGGGCGACCCGGGTCGCGATCCGCGCCGGGGTGAGCGCCGCGAGCACGGTGACGAGCACGCCGACCCCCAGGGGAGCCAGCACCGCGGCCGGCGTGACGTGCACGACCGCGGGGACCGGGAACGGCAGGTCGGCACCCTGCATGACCCACAGGGCGACCTGCACCAGCAGCGTCCCGAGCAGCGTGCCGGCGACCGCCGACACGAGACCGAGCAGCGACGCCTCCAGCAGCACCGAGCGCCGCACCTGCGACCGGACGGCACCGACGCAGCGCAGCAGCGCGAGCGTGCGGGCGCGCTGGGCCACGAGCACCTGGAACGTGTTCGCGATCACGAGCCCCGCGACGATCATCGCGACGGCGGCGAACGCGAGGACCACCACGAGCACCGGGCCGGTCTCGTCGCCGGAGATCGAGCGCTCGGCGGCCTCGTCCCGCGTCATGACGAGCACCTTCTCGCCGCCGCCGGCCTTGAGGACGTCGGCGACCGCCGTGCGGACCTGCTCGGTGTCGGCGCCCGGATCCAGCGCGAGCACCAGCTGGGAGGAGCCCGACGCCGCGAGGTCCTCCGAGCCGGACCAGGTGAGGACGTCCGTGAACGTGCTCATCGCGGCCCCGCCGACCGGCGCCCACGCGGACATCGGGTCGGTGGTGAGACCGACGACGGTCACGTCGTCGTGGGCCTGCGCCCAGATGCCCTCCGGGGCACCGTCCGGGTCGGCCACGGCGTCCGCGCCGCCGGCGGGGGCCGCCGTGGCGTCCCCGGTCGCGCCGGCGCCCTCGGTCGCGGCGTCCGTCGCCCCGTCCGTCGCCCCGCCCGTTGCCGCGCCGGCGGCCCCGGCCTCCGGGGCGGGGGTGAACCGCAGGTAGCTGAGCTCGACCTCGTCGCCCACGCCGACGCCGAGCCGCTCCGCGGAGCGCTCCGGCAGGGCGATCTCCCCGTCGGCGGCGGGCAGCGTGCCGGCGGTGACCTCCTGCGTGTCGAACGCGGGGTCGCCGGGGACCGGGACCACGGTCTGCGTGATCGACTTGTCGCCGGCGGTGAGCTCCAGCGAGGACACGATGAGCCGCGGGTCGGCCGCGGCGACGCCGGGCAGCGCGCGGACGGCGTCCACGGTCGGCTCGGTCAGCGACGTGGTCGAGGAGGTGACGAGGTCGGCGGTCCCGTACGACGCGGTGACGGAGTCGTAGGAGATCCGCTGCATGACCTCACCGGCGAGCAGCGTCGCGGCGACGAACGCCGTGCCGATCGCGACGGCGATGCCCGCGGCGGTGAGCCGGCCGAGGCTGCGGCGCATCTGCGCCAGGGTGAGCCGCCACATCACGCACCCGCCTTCGCCGGGGCGACCTCGGCGACCTCGAGCTGACGCAGCGCGTCGAGCCCGGTCAGCACGGCGTCGGGCGTCGGGTCCACGATGTCGCCGGCGATCCGGCCGTCGGCCAGGAGCACGACGCGGTCGGCGTAGGCGGCGGCGGTCGGGTCGTGGGTGACCATGATGACCGTCCGGCCGAGCTCGCGGACGGAGCGGCGCAGGAAGCTCAGCACCTCCGCGCCGGCGCGGGAGTCGAGGTTGCCGGTGGGCTCGTCGGCGAAGACGACGTCCGGCTTGGCGATGAGCGCGCGGGCGATGGCGACGCGCTGCTGCTGGCCGCCGGAGAGCTCCGACGGGCGGTGCGTCAGGCGCTGGCCGAGCCCGAGCGTCGAGACGAGGGTGTCGAACCAGGCGCGGTCCGCCTTCACCCCGGCGAGCTCGAGCGGGAGCAGGATGTTCTGCTCGGCCGTGAACATCGGCAGCAGGTTGAACGACTGGAACACGAAGCCGACGCGGTCGCGGCGCAGCCGGGTCAGGGCGTCGTCGTCGAGCGTCGTGACGTCGGTGCGGCCGAGGAACGCGGACCCCGAGGTCGCGGCGTCCAGGCCGGCGAGCACGTGCATCAGCGTGGACTTGCCGGAGCCCGAGGGGCCCATGATCGCGGTGAACCGGCCCGCGGCGAAGTCGACGTCGACGCCGGCGAGCGCCCGGACCTCGGCCTCGCCGCGGCCGTAGACCTTGGTGAGGCCGCGGGCGCGGACGGCCGGGGCGTCGGACTGGGGGTCGGGCAGGTTCGGGTCCACGGTGGGTGCTCCTGGGAGTCGTCGGGCTGTCGTCCTCGACGCTACGGACCGGGGGTGCGGCCCGTCGTCCACCCCCGGTCCGGACCCGGCGTCATCCCGGGGTCGGACGGCCGCGCCCGGGCACCCGCCCGGCGGCGGGTCAGGCGCCGGGGACCACCAGACCGGTCTCGTACGCGACGACGACCGCCTGCACCCGGTCGCGGGCGCCGAGCTTGGCGAGGATGCGCCCGACGTGCGTCTTCACGGTGGCCTCGGCGACGTACAGGTCCGCGCCGATCTCGGTGTTGGACCGGCCGCGGGCCATGAGCACGAGCACCTCGCGCTCGCGGTCCGTGAGCGTCGCGAGCGCCTCGTCCGCCGCGCCGGACCGCGGGTGCTCGGCCGGCAGGGCGGTCACGAGGTGCTCCAGCAGGCGCCGGGTCGAGGACGGCGCGATGACGGCGTCGCCGTGGTGCACGGTGCGGATGGCCGTGAGCATGTCCTCCGGCGGCGCGTCCTTGAGCAGGAACCCGCTCGCGCCCGCGCGGATCGCCGACATCACGTACTCGTCGAGGTCGAACGTGGTCAGCACGATGATGCGCGGCGCGGGCTGCTCGGGGGTGCCCGCCGCGACGATGCGCTCGGTGGCCGCGAGGCCGTCCATCGTCGGCATCCGGACGTCCATCAGCACGACGTCGACCGGCCCGACCAGGCGGGACTGCGAGGTGCCGGGGGTGAGCGCCTGCACGGCCTGCGCCCCGTCGCCCGCCTCCAGCACGACGGACAGGTCGGGCTGGGAGTCGATGACGAGCCGGAACCCCGCCCGCACGAGCTGCTGGTCGTCCACCACGGCGACCCGGATCGTCTCGGTCATGGCACGCAGCCTAGGCGGACGCGGTGGCCGCGGCGGGCGGCAGCGGCAGCTCGGCGCGCACCCGGAAGCCGCCGCCCGGGCGGGGGCCCGCGGTGAACCGGCCGCCGACCATGGCGACGCGCTCGCGCATGCCGACCAGCCCCTGCCCGGCGCCGTCGGAGTCGGCGGCGGCGCCGCGGCCGTCGTCGCTGACCTCGAGCACCAGCCCCGAGGGGCGCCACTGCACCAGCACCGTGACCGTCGGGTCGGGCCCGGCGTGCTTGAGCACGTTGGTGAGCGCCTCCTGGCAGATCCGGTAGACCGCCAGGCCGATGCCCGGCGGCAGCGTCCGCGCCGTGCCCATCCGGACGAGCGACGCCCGGACGCCGGAGGACCGCATCTGCTCCACGAGGGTCTCGAGGTCCTCGGCGGCGGGCTGGGGCGTGACCTCCGGCGCGCCGGCGCCGCCGGTGCGGGCCCCGGCACCCGGCCGTTCGC
>JAEWGQ010000072.1 GCA_023388235.1 Actinomycetes bacterium
GGCACCGGCGACGGCGTCGGCGGGTGCGGGGGCGGTCGCGGCGGCTCCGGCGGCGTGCGCGCCGAGCTCCGGGCGCGGCACCCGCGGCCAGAACAGCGCACGCGACCGGCGGCCGGCCACGAGCAGCAGCAGCGGCAGCAGGGTGAACGCCGCGAGGAACGCCGAGGCGATGCCGATCGCGCCGACCGGGCCGAGGCTCCGGTTCGAGGCGAGGTCCGACAGCAGCAGGCAGAGCAGGCCGGCGACGACGGTGCCGGCGCTCGCCGCGATCGGCTCGATGCTGCGGCGCAGCGCACGGCGCATGGCGGCGACCGGCGACTCCACGGCGCGCAGCTCCTCGCGGTACCGCGCGACGATCAGCAGCGCGTAGTCGACCGACGCGCCGACGACGAGGATCGACAGGATGCCCTGCGCCTGCCCGTTGAGGGTCAGCGCACCGGCGTCCGCGAGGTGGTAGACCGCCAGGGCCGCGGCGCACAGCGCGAACACGGCGGTGAGGATCACGGCCAGCGGCAGGAAAGGCGACCGGTAGACGAGCACGAGGATGACGAGCACGGCGCCGAGGGCGACCAGCAGCAGCACGCCGTCGATGCCCCCGAAGGCGTTGGTGAGGTCGGCCACGAACCCGCCCGGCCCGGTGACCCACGCGCGCAGGCCCGCCTCGCCGGCGGTGTCCGCGCTCGCGCCGAGCTCGTCGGCCAGGGTGTCGCGCAGCCCCTGCACCACGGCGCCGACGACCGACTCGTCGTCCGCGAGCGCCTGCTCCGTCGCGGCGGCGTCGAGCGACAGCGGGACCAGCAGCGCCTCGCCGTCCTCGGACGGCACGACCACGGGGTCCCCGGCCAGGACGTCGCCGATCGTCGCAGGGTCGCCCGCGGCGGGGTCGGCGCCGGGCAGCGGGACGTCCGGCAGGCCCTCGACGACCGGCTGGACCGCCGCCATCGCGCCGGGGTCCAGCGGCTCGCCCTCCTCGCCGGCCAGCACGACCAGCACCGGGAGCGACTCGGTCTCGGTGAACCCGGTCGCGAGCTCGGCGGCGCGCGTGGACTCGGCCGAGGACGGCAGGAACGCGGCGGAGTCGTTGGTCTGCACCTGGGACAGCGAGCCCTGCGCCATCCCGCCGAACGCCCCGACGGCGAGCCACCCGAGCGCGACGGCGAGCACGACCAGGCCCCGCCCGATCCCCCGAAGATTCCTCAGCATGCTGAGCACTATGCGGGACCGCGGGGATTCCGGCAACATGGGGGCGTGGATCGGGACCCGGTGACGAGCGCGGCGGACCAGCATCCCCGCTGGTCGTCGATGGCGGCGCCGGACCCGTCCGGCTGGCCCGTCGGCCGGCTGCTGTCCGCCGCCGCCCGGCGCGTCGAGCGGGACTGGAACGCGCACCTCGCGTCCTGGGACCTCAACCACGCCAGCCAGCCGGTGCTCGTCATCCTGCTGCGCGGCCCCCGCACCCAGGCCGAGCTCGCCGCCGCGTGCGAGGTGACCGAGCAGACCATGAGCCGCGTGCTGTCGCGCATCGAGCGCCGCGGCTACATCACCCGCACCGCCCACCCCACGGACCGCCGCAAGCAGGTCATCGCGATCACCGACGCCGGGCGCGGCGCCGTGCTGGCGGCGTCCGACCCCGAGGCCGCCGAGGCGCTCGTCACCGACGGCCTCAGCCCCGAGCAGGTCGAGCAGCTGCGCGGCCTGCTGCTGCTCGTCGCGCGCCGCGACGCCGGCTGAGCCTCAGCCCCGACGTACCCGGTACGGCCGCGCCAGGTCGCGCGCGATGCCGGCCGCCCACTCCTCCACCTCGGCGAAGTCGCGGAAGTCCCCCGGCTCGGCGTCGATCATCGCGACCAGGGCCCGCTCGGCCAGCCCGAGCTCCTCGCGCTGCAGCCGGCCCGCGAACGCCCGCACCTCGCGCGCGCCCACCCGGCGCGCCACCACGCCCACGTCGTCCGGCTCCGTCGCCGGGACCGGCGGGTTGCCCACGGGCCCCGACCAGAACAGCCACACCGGCCGGGCTGCGAGCTGGGCCGCCTGGCGGTCCACCAGCTCACGCAGCGCCGCGGCCAGGCGCCCCACGTACACCGACGACCCGAGCACCACCGCGTCGACGCCCTCCAGCCCCCGCACGTCGTCCGGGTCCGCCTCCGTCACCTCGTGCCCCGCGTCCCGCAGCACCTGCGCGACCGCCTGCCCGATCTCCCGCGTGCCGCCGTGCCGCGACGCCACCGTCACCAGGACCCGCATGGCCGACCTCCCCCACTCGCCCGCCGCCCCCACCGGACGTCCAGGCTCGCCCCCGGCCTCGCAGCAGCGCCAGGGACGGAGGTCCCTGCCGACGGGTCGCCGCGGGCGCGTCGCGGGGGCCCGCGCGCCGGTAGACTCCCGCGTCATGGCCCGTGACAAGTCCGCAGCCGCGAGCGCGCCTGCCAAGCCCGCCAAGGTGAAGAAGACCCGGTGGTACCACCAGGTGTGGCAGGCGTACCAGATGACCCGCCAGCAGGACCCGGCGGTCACCTGGTTCATCCTCGCCGTCTTCTTCGGGATCGTCGCCGTCGGCCTCGTCGTCGGCCTGGTGTTCTCGACGTGGTGGTACTGGCTGCTGCTGAGCATCCCGTTCGCGCTGCTCGGCGCCATGTTCACGCTGACCCGCCGCGCCGAGCGCGCCGCGTACGCCCGCATCGAGGGCCAGCCCGGCGCGGCCATGTCCGCCCTCGGCACGATCCGCCGCGGCTGGACGTTCGCGCAGGAGCCGGTCGCCGTCGCGCCGCGCACCCAGGACCTCGTGTTCCGCGGCGTCGGCCGCCCCGGCATCGTCCTGGTCGGCGAGGGCCCCGCGCACCGGCTCGGCAAGCTGCTGGAGTCCGAGCGCAAGCGCACCGCCCGCGTCCTGCCCGGCGTCCCGATCACGCTGATCGAGGTCGGCCGCGAGGAGGGCCAGGTCCCGCTGCCGCAGCTCGCCCGCAAGGTGCAGCGCCTCAAGCCGCAGCTCACCAAGCAGGAGGTCGGCGAGGTCGTCAAGCGCCTGCAGGCCCTCGGCGCGGTGAAGATGCCGGTGCCGAAGGGCATCGACCCCATGCGCGTGCGCCCCGACCGCAAGGGCATGCGCGGCCGCTGAGCCGCCCGGCGCCGCACGCGCCCCCGGCACGACGACGGGCCCGGTCCACCTGGACCGGGCCCGTCGTCGTCAGCGCCTCGCCGGCGGCGCGCCGGCGCTCGTCGTCAGCGGCGGACGATCGCCGTCCCCGCGGTGCGGTCGTGCAGCCCGCGGCCGTCCGCGTCCCACACCACCGCCGGGATCACCAGGCACAGCAGCACGGTCCGCACCAGGCCCAGCAGCAGGTTCGGCGGCACGTCCGGCCCCGGGTCCGGCCGGTCGCCGGCGTCCCCGACGCCCTGCGGGGCGGCCACCCGGCGCACGCGGATGCCGAGCAGCCGGTGCCCGACGGTCGTGCCGATCGTGCCGACCAGCAGCAGGTTCTCCAGCGCGAACACCGCGAGCGTGCCCCACGCCTGCGCGTCCGCCGGGAAGAACGCGTACGCGATGAGCTGGCACAGCAGCCAGTCGACGACCAGCGCCAGCACCCGCCGGCTCAGCGGCGCCAGCGCCCCGCGGCCCTCCGGCGGCAGCCCCAGCCGGGTGCCGTGCGCCACCCCCGGCGCGCCCTGCGGCGGCCCGGACAGCCACGAACCCACGTCCTCGCGATCGACCATGCGCCCACGGTAACCGCCCGCCGCCGCCCGTCCGGCCGCGCCCGTCACACACCCGCAACACGGACCGCGGGTCGTGTAACACCCCCGAAACAGTCGGTACACCGCGGGGAAACTGCGCCCCCCTAGCCTCGTGGCTGCCCGACTGAGGGCACGTCGACCCGAGGAGCAGCGGATGTTCAGCACGCCAGAGGAAGTCCTGGCCTTCATCAAGAACGAGGACGTCAAGTTCGTCGACGTCCGGTTCTGCGACCTGCCCGGCGTGATGCAGCACTTCAACGTGCCCGCCGCGTCCGTGGACGAGAACTTCTTCGTCGAGGGCCAGATGTTCGACGGGTCGTCGATCCGCGGCTTCCAGGCGATCAACGAGTCCGACATGAAGCTGCTGCCGGACGTCACGACGGCCTTCATCGACCCGTTCCGCACCGAGAAGACCCTCGTGCTGAACTTCCACATCGTCGACCCGTACACCGACGAGCCGTACAGCCGCGACCCGCGCCAGGTCGCCGCGAAGGCCGAGGCGTACCTGCGCTCGACCGGCATCGCGGACACGGCGTTCTTCGCCCCCGAGGCCGAGTTCTACATCTTCGACGACGTCCGATTCGAGACGAAGCAGAACGCGTCGTACTACTCCATCGACTCCATCGAGGCCGCCTGGAACACGGGCCGCGTCGAGGAGGGTGGCAACCTCGGCCACAAGACCCCCTACAAGGGCGGCTACTTCCCGGTCCCGCCGGTCGACCACTTCGCCGACCTGCGCGACAAGATCTCGCTCCAGCTGGACGCCCTCGGCCTCGAGGTCGAGCGGGCGCACCACGAGGTCGGCACCGCCGGCCAGGCGGAGATCAACTACCGCTTCGACACGCTCGCCAAGTCGGCCGACAAGGTGCAGCTGTTCAAGTACGTCGTGAAGAACGTGGCGCACGCCGAGGGCCGCACCGCGACCTTCATGCCGAAGCCGCTGTTCGGCGACAACGGCTCGGGCATGCACGTGC
>JAEWGQ010000076.1 GCA_023388235.1 Actinomycetes bacterium
GGCCGGCACCGCACCGGGCGCGGGCACCTCGGCGCCGGTCGCGCCGGCGCGCAGGTCACCCGCGCGCAGGGCACCGGCGTCGGCGTCCGCGAGCGGGCGCTCCACCAGGTCGACCTCCCGCACCGGGGCGGCGGGGTCCGCCGGGACGACGAACGTCCGCAGCTGGTACGGCCCGAACTCCGCCTCCAGCGTCCGGCCGACGAGGGGCAGGTCGATCCGGGCCGTGCCCGGCTCACCACGGGTCTCGACCGCGCGCACCACCAGGTCGGTGCCGCCCGGGCCGTCGGTCGGGTCCTCGGTGCCCTTGAGCGCGGTGACCAGCACCGGGCCGCCCTGGTCGGACGCGAACGACCCCGTGCGGGGCAGCCGCCCGGCGTGGAAGGACTCGAGCATCGCCCGCACCGGGGAGCCCAGCACGGCGGCGCGGCGGGTCGGGTCGGCGGCGCGGCGGTCGCCGTCGTGGACGACCAGCTCGTACGAGAACCGCTGCACGCCCTGGTCCTGGTAGGAGTACACGTCGTCGCCGTCCAGCAGGCGCGGGTCGTGCCAGGCGTACACGGGGCTGCGCACCGCGGTCACGCCGATGCTCGGCTGGTCGCCGGGGGACACGTCGTAGCCGTGCTTGTTCGTGGCGACGACCGTGAGCCCCGCGGGCCGCCCGTCCACGGTGCCGGTGAGGTCCACCCAGCCCTGGGCGGGCTCCTCGGCGCCGTCGACCGGCCGCTCGAGCACGGCGTACGGGATCTCGTACGTCGCGCGCGGGTCCGCCAGCGCCGTCGGGAACCGGAGCTTGAGCAGGTGCGCCGGCTCCCGCCAGTCCAGCGTGACGTCGACGCGGAGCACGGGGGAGTCGTGGTCGAGCAGCAGCTCCTCGATCAGGGTGGACGAGCCCCACTCCCGCTCGACCCGCACCCGCGCGCGCAGCGGCCCGGACTCCCGCACGACGACCCGCGTGGTGGTCATCGTGCCGCCCGGCCAGGCGTACGACACGACCCGGTGGCCCCAGGTGTCCGTGGGGTCGTCGCACACCTGGGTGTGCTGGGCGCCGTCGACGCCGCGCATGACGTCGAGGCCGGTGCGCTTGTCGAGGTACGAGCGGATCCAGCCGGTGCCGGGGTCGAGCTCGATCCGCACCAGGTCGTTCTCGAGCACGGTCCCGGAGACGGTGAGCGGGCCGGGCGCCGCGGTGCTGCGGTCCGGCTGGGCCGGCTCGGCGGCCATCCGCACCCGGTACAGGCGGTACCCGAGCGCCGGGACGTCGGCGCGGAACACGAGCGCCCCGCGGCCGGTCTGGTTCGTGGTCGCCCGGGACTGCGTGGGCTGGGCGACGACCACGCGGCCCTCGTCGTCGACCACGTGCACGGCGCCCGGGTGCGAGCCGTAGTGCAGCTCGACGTCGGTGGACACCGGCCACGGGTGCGGGTTGAACACGAGCACCGGCTGGCTGTCGACCTCGAGCGGGACGTCGACCTGGCGGGCGATCGTGTTGTGCGCGCGCGTGATGATCCGCTTGGCGACCGCCACCGCCTCGCCGAGCTGGTCGCGCGCGTCGTCGTAGGCGTGCTCGATGGCCGAGCCGGGCAGCACGTCGTGGAACTGGTTGAACAGCACCTGCTTCCAGGCGCGCTCCAGGTCCTCGCGCGGGTACGGGGTGCCGTCGTGCACGGCGGCGACCGCCGCCCAGCGCTCGGCCGACAGCAGGGCGTGCTGCGCGCGGCGCTGCCACGCCTTGATCCCGGAGTGCGCGGAGTAGCACCCGGGGGCGTGGTGCTGCAGGTCCTCGGTCCAGACGGCCAGCCCCTCCCGGAACTCCGGGCCCCGGTCGTGCACGGAGTCGAGGTACTCCCGCGGCGAGGACATCCGCAGCCGGCCGAACGACCCCATGCGGTCGTACCGGTGGATCGACTCGATGTTCGCGATCGTCGGGCCGCCGCCGTGGTTGCCCACCCCGTACAGCACCATGACGTCGCCCAGCGAGCGGTCGAGCGTGCCGAGCGCCTTGTCGACCTGGCCGTCGACCGACCCGGGCGGGGAGCAGTACTCGAACGGGATGCGGTAGGCGAGGACCTCCGACCCGTCGGGCGCGCGCCACCGGAACAGCGTCTCGTCGAGCGCGCTCTCGTGCGGGCCGGGGCGCAGGAACAGGTAGGAGTCCAGGCCGTGGCCGCGCAGCACGGTCGGCAGGCTCGCGGCGTGCCCGAACGGGTCCGCGTTCATCCCGACGGTCGCGGCCCTGCCGAACCGGGACAGCAGGTAGCGCTGCCCGTACAGCCCCTGCCGGGCGAAGGACTCGCCCATCGGCATGTTGCAGTCGGGCTCGACCCACCAGCCGCCGACGTTCACCCAGCGGCCCTCGGCGACCCGCTCCGTGATGCGGGCGAACAGCTCGGGGTCGGACTCCTCGACCCACGACAGCAGCACCATCTGGTCGCACGTGAAGACGAAGTCCGGGTACTCGTCCATCCGGTGGATCGCGGACCAGAACGTCGCGCGCGCCTCCTGGTACCCCTCCTGCCAGGGCCAGAGCCACACGGGGTCGATGTGCGAGTTGCCGATCATGTGGATGGTCCGGTCCGGGGTGGCGTGCGGGCGGGGGGTGGGGGGCAGGTCCTTCGGCTGGGCGCCTGCCGGGGCGTTCGACAGGGGTGCGCCGGTCGTGTGTCGTGGCCTGCTCACGTTCGCTCCTCGTGCGTCGTCGCGCGGGTCGGTGGTCGGGTGGGTCGATCGTACTCTGCAATCGATCCCATACCGAGGGACGGCACCCTGTCAAGGCGCCGGCGGTCGGGGGCGGTGGTGTGCGGTGCCGCACATGTGTGCGGCGATTGACAACCGTGCCGCGCGCCGGTTGCATGGCGGGCATGTCGCGCCGACGAGGACGTCTGCAGGCCGGGGTCGTCGAGGGGTTCTACGGGCCGCCCTGGCGGCACGACGAGCGGCTCGCCGTGCTGGACGCCGCGCCCCGGCTGGGGCTCGGCACCTACCTGTACGCACCCAAGGACGACCCCTGGCACCGGGAGCGCTGGCGCGAGCCCTACCCGCCGGACGCGCTCGCGCGCCTCGGGGAGCTCGCCGCCCGCGCCGCCGCCGCCGGGGTCGCCTTCGTGTGGTCCGTCGCGCCCGGGCTGTCGATGCGGTACGCCGACGACGCCGAGCACGCCGCCCTCGCCCGCAAGGCCGAGCAGGTGCGGTCCGCGGGCGTGCACGACGTCTGGCTGCTGTTCGACGACGTGCCCGACCACCTCGGCGACCCCGCGGACGTCGCGGCGTTCGGCGCCGGGCCCCGCGGCGCCGGCCGGGCGCACGGCGAGGCCGCAGCCCGGTTCCGCGACGCGTTCCTGGTCCCGCACGGGCTCACGCACCCGATGACGGTGTGCCCGACCGACTACGCCGGCTGCGGCCGCTCCCCGTACCGCGACGGGCTCGCGGAGCGGCTGCCCGCCGACGCCCGCGTGCTGTGGACCGGCCGGGACATCGTCGTCGGCGAGGTCACGCGCGCGGACGTCGCCGCCGCCGCGCAGGCCTTCGGGCGCCGGATCGTCCTGTGGGACAACTACCCGGTCAACGACTTCGACCGGACGCGGCTGTTCCTCGGGCCGCTGCCCGGCCGCCCCGCCGACGTCGCCGACCTGCCCCTCGACGGCGTGATCGCCAACGCGATGATCGAGGCGGCGCCCTCGCTGCTCCCGCTCGCGACCGTCGGCACGTGGGCGCGCGACCCGCGGGCGTACGACCCGCAGCAGGCGGGCGACCGGGCCCTGCGGCTCGTGGCCGGGCCGCACGCCCGCGCCCTGGCACCGCTCGTCCGGGCGTGCTCGGCGT
>JAEWGQ010000259.1 GCA_023388235.1 Actinomycetes bacterium
CGGCCGCGCCCGGCCGCGACGCCGTCCCCGGCCGCCGCCCCGGCGCCGGTCGTCCCCGTGCCCGTCCCGGACGACTCCGCGGAGGCCGCCGCTGCCGCCGCGTTCGGCCGGGTCGACGAGGACGGGACCGTGTACGTCCGCGAGGCCGCCGGCGAGCGTGCCGTGGGCCAGTTCCCCGGCGCGACCGCCGAGGAGGCGCTCGGCCTGTACGTGCGCCGGTACCTGGACCTGCAGGCGAAGGTCGCCGTGTTCGAGGCGCGCCTCGCCGCGACGGACCTCGCGGTCAAGGAGATCGACCAGACGCTCGCGCGCCTGACGGAGGAGACCGCCGAGCCGGCCGCCGTGGGCGACCTGGACGCGCTGCGCGCCCGGCTGGACGGTCTGCGGGCCGTGGCGGCCGAGCGCCGGGCCGTGGTGGAGGCCGAGCGCGCCGCCGCCCGGCAGGCCGCGCTCGCCGCTCGCACGCAGATCGTCGAGCGGGCCGAGAAGATCGCCTCGACCGACCCGGCGCGCATGCAGTGGCGCCCGGCGGGCGAGCAGCTCCGCGCCCTGCTCGACGAGTGGAAGGAGGCGCAGCGCTCCGGCCCGCGCGTCGACCGCTCCTCCGAGGAGGCGCTGTGGAAGCGGTTCAGCCACGCGCGCACGACCTTCGACCGGGAGCGACGGCACTACTTCGCCGAGCTCGAGTCCCGCAACGCGGGCGCGAAGGCCACCAAGGAGGAGATCGTCCGCGAGGCCGAGCGCCTGCAGACGAGCACCGACTGGGGCGCGACCGCGGGTGCGTACCGCGACCTGATGGCCCGCTGGAAGGCCGCGGGCCGTGCGGCCCGCCAGGACGACGACGCGCTGTGGGCCCGGTTCCGGGCGGCGCAGGACGCGTTCTTCCAGGCGCGGGACGAGCTCAACGCCGCCACCGACCGCGAGTTCCGCGCGAACCTCGAGGTCAAGGAGGCGCTCCTGGTCGAGGCCGAGGCCATCGACCCGGCCGCGGGCCTGGGCAAGGCGAAGGCCGCGCTGCGGTCCGTCCAGGACCGCTGGGAGGCCGCGGGCAAGGTCCCGCGCGCCGACATCCAGCGCGTCGAGGCCCGCCTGCGCGCGGTCGAGGCGAAGGTCCGGGTCGCCGACCAGGCGGAGTGGCGCCGCACGAACCCCGAGACGCGCGCCCGCGCGGAGGGGGCGGCCGCCCAGCTCGAGCAGGCCATCGCGCAGCTCGAGGCGGAGCTGGAGCGCGCGAAGGCCGGCGGCGACAGCCGGAAGGTCGCCGAGGCGCAGGCCGCGCTCGACGCCCGGCGCGCCTGGCTGGAGCAGGTGCAGCGCGCCGCGCAGGAGTCGCGCGGCTGACGTCCGTCCACAGGGTGCCGGTCGCCGCTCGACCTCGGTCGCGGCGACCGGCATCCTGCGTCGGGTGACCCCCACCCGCTCCCCCGGTCCTGCCGGTCTGCTCGTGCACCGGGCCGACCTCGGCGACGTCGCCTGGCAGGTGCTGCTGCGCGACGGCCACGTGACCCGGCTGCTCGACGACGTCGGGCTGCCCGCCGCCGTGCCCGCGACGCCGGTGCTGCGGGCCGCCGCTCTCGCGCCGGGCGTGCCGGCCCGGGAGGCCGTCGCGCGGTCGAGCGCGGTGTGGGTGCACCTGGGCGGTCCCGCACCGGTCCGCCCGGTGACGACCGCCGTCCCCGGTCACGAGGTCCGCGACGTGGTCCGGCTCGCCGGCGTCCGCGTCACCACGCCGCGCCGCACCGCCCGGGACGTCCTGGCGCTCGACCCGCCCGACGTCGCCCGGGCCCTCGTGCTCCGGCTCGTCGCGGAGGCGGGCGTGGACCTCGCGCACGTGCACGCCGACCTCACGGCGGCGGCGGCGCGGCGGGGCGTCCGGCGGGCGCTGGCCCTGCTGCGCGACCTGCGCGCGGGGGCCGGTCAGGCGTCGACGGGGGGCTGCTCCGCGGCCTTGGCGCCCGTGATGCGGTAGACGTCGAACACGCCCTCGACCTTGCGCACCGCGGACAGCACGGACGCGAGGTGCGACGGCTCCGCCATCTCGAACACGAACCGGGACTGCGCGACCCGGTCGCGGGTGGTGGAGACCGACGCCGACAGGATGTTGACGTGGTGGTCGGACAGCACCCGGGTGACGTCGGACAGCAGCCGGTTCCGGTCGAGCGCCTCCACCTGGATCTGCACGAGGAACAGGGCGGAGCTGCCCTGGCTCCACTCGACCTCCACCATGCGCTCCGGCTGCATCTTGAGCTGGGCGACGTTGATGCAGTCGGACCGGTGCACGCTCACGCCCTGGCCGCGCGTGACGAACCCGATGATGTCGTCGCCGGGCACGGGGGTGCAGCACTTCGCGAGCTTCACCCAGATGTCGTCGACGCCCTTGACCACGACGCCGGGGTCGCCGGTGCGCACCCGGCGCGCCGTCTGGCCCGGGCGGGCGACCTCGGCGATGTCCTCCTCCGCGCCCGTCTCGCCGCCCATGGCGTGCACGAGCCGCTGGACGACGGTGGCCGCGGACACCTGGCCCTCGCCGATCGCGGCGTACAGCGCGGACACGTCGGCGTACCGCATCTCGTTCGCCAGGGCGACGAGCGACTCGTGGGACAGCAGGCGCTGGATCGGCAGGTTCTGCTTGCGCATCGCCTTGGCGATGGCGTCCTTGCCGTGCTCGATCGCCTCCTCGCGCCGCTCCTTGGTGAACCACTGGCGGATCTTGTTGCGGGCGCGCGGGCTGGTGACGAACCCGAGCCAGTCGCGCGACGGCCCGGCGGTCTCCGACTTCGAGGTGAAGACCTCGACGACGTCGCCGTTCTCCAGCGTGGAGTCCAGCGGAACCAGGCGGCCGTTGACGCGGGCGCCCATCGTCCGGTGCCCGACCTCCGTGTGCACCGCGTACGCGAAGTCGACGGGGGTGGCGCCGGCGGGCAGCGCCATGACGTCGCCCTTCGGCGTGAAGACGTACACCTCGCCGTCGGCGATCTCGAACCGCAGCGAGTCCAGGAACTCCGAGGGGTCCGCGGTCTCCTTCTGCCAGTCGACGAGCTGGCGCAGCCACGCCATGTCGTTGCCGTCGGTGTCCGTGCCGCCGGCGTTCTTGGCGTTCTCCTTGTACTTCCAGTGCGCCGCGACGCCGTACTCCGCCCGGCGGTGCATGTCGTGCGTGCGGATCTGGATCTCCACGGGCTTGCCGCCGGGACCGATCACCGTCGTGTGCAGCGACTGGTACAGGTTGAACTTCGGCATCGCGATGTAGTCCTTGAACCGGCCGGGGACCGGGTTCCACCGCGCGTGCAGGGCGCCGAGCGCCGCGTAGCAGTCGCGCACCGTGTCGACCAGGACGCGCACGCCCACCAGGTCGTAGATGTCGGCGAAGTCGCGGCCGCGGACGATCATCTTCTGGTAGATCGAGTAGTAGTGCTTCGGCCGGCCGGTGACGGTGGCCTTGATCTTCGCGCTGCGCAGGTCGGCGCCGACCTGCTCGCGCACGACCGCGAGGTACTCCTCGCGGGCGGGGGCGCGCTCGGCCACCAGGTGCACGATCTCGTCGTACACCTTCGGGTAGAGCGTCTGGAAGGACAGGTCCTCCAGCTCCCACTTGATCGTGTTCATGCCCAGCCGGTGGGCCAGCGGGGCGTAGATCTCCAGCGTCTCGCGGGCCTTCTTCTCGGCCGACGCCGCCGGCACGAACTTCCAGGTGCGGGCGTTGTGCAGCCGGTCGGCGAGCTTGATGACGAGCACCCGGATGTCGCGCGACATCGCGACGACCATCTTGCGCACCGTCTCGGCCTGCGCCGCGTCGCCGTAGGTGACCTTGTCGAGCTTGGTCACGCCGTCGACGAGCATCGCGATCTCGGGCCCGTACTCGGCGCGCAGCTGCTCCAGCGAGTACGCGGTGTCCTCGACCGTGTCGTGCAGCAGCGCCGCGGCGAGCGTCGGCGGCGTCATGCCGAGCTCGGCCAGGATCGTCGCGACCGCGACCGGGTGCGTGATGTACGGGTCGCCGCTCTTGCGCAGCTGCCCGCGGTGCGCCTGCTCCGCGGTCGCGTAGGCGCGCTCGAGCAGGCCCAGGTCGGCCTTGGGGTGGTTGGTCCGGACGGCCTGCAGCAGCGGCTCGATCACCGGCGACTGGCCGCCCACCGCGCGTCCCTGCCCGAACCGCGCCAGGCGCGAGCGCACCCGGCTCGTGGAACCCGTGCTCGCGGGCGCCTCCGGCCGCGAGCCACCGGGAGCCGAGGTCCGGACCTGGTCCGCCATGCGCGCCTCCTGACCTGCCGGGTCACCCCGGGCTGGTGCCACCGTCCGCCGGGGACCGGCGGCACGGACCGTTGATCCGCACGATTCTACGGCCACGCAGGCAGGCCGCCGTCCGGGGGTCCGGGACGGCGGCCTGGGACGCGTCGGTCAGGCGACCTCGAGCAGCGCGTCCACGTGGTGCCCGGCCAGCCGCGAGCGGCCCGGCAGGAACGTGAGGTCCATGAGGAACGACAGGCCGACGACCTCGGCGCCGCACTCCTGCAGCAGCTCGACCGTCGCCGCGGCGGTGCCGCCGGTGGCCAGCACGTCGTCGACCACGAGCACCCGCGAGCCGGCCGGCACCGTGAACGGGTGCAGCTCGACCGACGCCGCGCCGTACTCCAGCGCGTAGTCGCGCCGGGCGGTCGGCCCGGGCAGCTTGCCCGCCTTGCGGACCGGGAGGAACCCGGCGCCGAGCTCGCGCGCCACCGGGGCGGCGAGGATGAACCCGCGGGCCTCCATGCCGGCGACCAGGTCGACCGGCCCGGGCACGCGCGCCGCCATCTCCCGGACGACCGCGCCGAACGCGGGGCCGTCGGCGAGCAGCGGGGTGATGTCCTTGAACACGACGCCCGGGGTCGGGTAGTCCGGCACGCTGCGCACCAGCGCGTCGATCCGCTCGATCAGGGCCGCCCCCGTCAGGGGTGCCTCCTGCGCGGTCATCGTCGTCCCTTCCGCCGCGGCTGGGCCGCGGGTCCCTGGTGCCCGCCGGGGCGGGTCTGACCGGTGTACCGCGCGACGGCCACGGGCTCGGCCGCGGCCTCGCCCTCCGCCGGGAGCACGCCCGCGGCACGGGCGCGCGCCGCGAGCACCTTCGCGGTGTGCTCCCGGATCGGACGCTCGCGCACCCGCAGCGCGACCTCGAGCGGCGTCGCGAGGAACACCGAGGAGAACGCGCCGACGATCATGCCGACGAACAGCGCGAGCGCGATGTCCCGCAGCGTGCCCGCCCCGAGGACGAACGCGCCGATGAACAGGATGCCCGCGACCGGCAGCAGCGCGACCACGGAGGTGTTGATGGACCGCACGAGCGTCTGGTTCACCGCGAGGTTCGCGCGCTCGGCGTACGTCGCGCGCGTCTGGTCGAGCACGCCCTGCGTGTTCTCCCGGACCTTGTCGAACACCACGACCGTGTCGTAGATCGAGTACGCGAGGATCGTGAGGAAGCCGATGACCGTCGCCGGCGTGACCTCCCAGCCGACCGCGGCGTACACGCCGACCGTGACGATCAGGTCGTGGAACAGCGCGATGATCGCCGCGACGGCCATCCGCCAGTTCCGGAAGTACACCGACAGCACGATCATGACGAGCACGAGGAACACGACGAGGCTCTGCACGGCCTTGCCGGACACGTCCTTGCCCCAGGTCGGGCCGATGTACGAGCTCGCGACCTCGTCCTCCGAGACGCCGTAGGCCTGCTGGAGGCCGGTGCGCACCTGCTCCACCTGGTCGTTCGTGAGCTCGGTGGTCTGGATCCGGATCGCGGACGAGCCGACGTTCGTGACGCGCGGGACCTCGTCCGGGGCCACGGCGGCCACGGCGTCGATCGCGGGCTGCTGGTCCGTGGTCGAGGCGTCGGAGACGGTGAACTCCGAGCCGCCGCGGAACTCGATGCCCGGCTGCAGGCCCGGCTTCACCAGGAAGATCGCGGACAGCACCACGAGGATGCCGGCGATCGAGAACCACAGCCGGCGCTTGCCGACGATGTCGTACGACCGGCGCCCGGTGTACAGGTCGTTGCCCCACTGGGCGAAGTTGACGGCCATCAGGCCTCGCTCCCCTCGGTGCGTCGCGCGGCGTCCTCGGGGGTCGTGCCGTCGTCGGGTGGTCCGGTCTGCGCCGCGGCCCGGGCGGCGGCGCGGCGCTCCGCGATGGTCCCGCCAGCGGCCGGGGGCGTCGCCACGAGCGTGGACGTCGGGACGTCCGGGCCCGCCGGCGCCTCGGCGTCCGCGCGGCTGCCGGTGACGACGCGGCCGCGGCCCACGTACCGGGTCCCGCCCGACGCGCCGAGCCGGCGCGGGTCCAGGCCCGACAGCGGGTGGCCGCTGCCGAAGAACCGCGTCTTCGCGATGAGCAGCATGACCGGGTGCGTGAAGGTGAAGACGATCAGCAGGTCGAGCAGCGTCGTCAGCCCCAGGGTGAACGCGAACCCGCGCACCGAGCCGACCGCCAGGAAGTACAGGACGATCGCCGCGAGGAAGTTGACGGCGTCGGACGCCAGGATGGTGCGGCGCGCCCGCTCCCAGCCGCGGTCGACGGCGGCGACCAGGGTCCGGCCCTCGCGCAGCTCGTCGCGGATGCGCTCGAAGTACACGATGAACGAGTCCGCCGTGATGCCGATCGCGACGATCAACCCGGCGACGCCGGGCAGCGACAGGCGGTACCCCTGCGTCCACGACAGCAGCGTGATCGTGCCGTACGTCAGCACCGCCGCGATGACCAGCGACGCCACCGTCACCAGGCCGAGGGCCCGGTACTGGAACAGCGAGTACACGACGACCAGCAGCAGGCCGATGAGCCCGGCGATCAGGCCCTTCTCGAGCTGCTCGGAGCCGAGCGTCGCGGAGATCTGCTCCTCGCTCTGCACCTCGAAGGTCAGCGGCAGCGCGCCGAACTTCAGCTGGTTCGCGAGCGAGGTGGCGCTGTCGCGCGTGAACGAGCCGGAGATCTCGGCCTTGCCGTCGGAGATGACCACGCCCGGCTTCAGCGACGGCGCCGAGATCACGAGGCCGTCGAGCACGATGCCGAACTGGTTCTGCGGCGCCGCGAGGCCCTGCAGCCGCTCGGTCACCTGCGCGAACGCCTTCGTGCCGGTGCGGTCGAACTCCAGGTTGACGACCCACGTGTTGGTGACGGCGCCGTTCTGGTTCACCTGCAGGCCGGAGGACGCGTTCGCGATGTGCGTGCCCTCGATCTCGACCGGGCCGAGCACGTACTTGACGGTGCCCTCCGGGTCGCAGGTCACCAGGGCCTTGTCGGGGTCGCCCGACTGGCCGCCGGTGAGGTTCGCCGGGTCGGTGCAGTCGAGCTCGTCGAACCGCGCCTGCACGGCCGGGGTGATGTAGTACGCGGCGTCGCTGGCGGAGTCGGCCGCGGCCTTCGTCGGCTCGTCGGACGGCTCCGTCGTGGCGGTGTCACCCGCGGTGGCGCCGGCGGCGGGGTCCGTGGCGGCATCCGTCGGGGCGGCGGCGTCGTCGGTGGGCGCCGGGGTCGCTCCGTCGGTCGCGGCGCCGTCGGTGCCCTCGGCACCCGTGGCCGTCTCCGTCGGCGCGGGGCCCGCGTAGGTCAGCACCGGACGGAACTCCATCTGGGCGGACGTGCGGACCAGGTCGAGGGTCTCCTCGCTCGGCCGGCCGGGCAGCGCGACGACGATGTTCGACCCGCCCTGGCTCGTGATCTCGGCCTCGGCGACGCCCGACGAGTCGACGCGCTGCCGGATGACCTGGATCGCCTGGTCGATCGTCTCCTGCGTGACGCTCGACCGGTCGTCGGTGACCGGCGCGAGGATCAGCTGGGTGCCGCCCTCCAGGTCGAGCGCCAGCTTCGGCGTCCAGCTCGCGTCCGACCACTTGTTCCCGGCGAACACCGTCGCGAAGACGGCGACGACCAGGACGGCCAGCGTGATGAGCGTGCGCGCCGGGTGCCGGCGGCGGGTGGGAGGGGCCAACGGATCTTCTTCTCTCGTGCGCGTACCGCCCGCGGGGTGCGGGCGGTACGGGTGGTGGGCGCCCGCGCCCGGGGTCCAGCCCCGGGGCGGGCCCGTCGACTACTGCTGCGGCTTCTTCTTCGTGCTGTCCGGGCCCTCGTCGTCCCGCGGCGGCTGCAGCGAGGACAGGTCGTCCGGGACCTCGATCAGGCCCGGCGGGACCGCGCCCGGCTCGTCACGCCACTCGGCGTCGTCGGTCTCGTCCGCCTCGGTCTCCTCGACCGGCGGCTCGACCAGGCGGGCGATCGCGGCCTTGATCCAGCGCGACTCGTTGCCCGGCGTGGACTCGAGGGTGACCTCGTCACCGTCCACCGACACGACGGTGCCGTACATGCCGGAACCCGTCATCACCTGCTGCCCGGGCTGCAGGCTGTCGCGGAAGCTGAGCTGCTCCCGCTGGGCCTTGCGCTGGCGGCTCGACAGCAGCCACATCGCCCCGATACCGATGACGAGGATGATGAGGAAGGAATAGTCCACGAACAACAGCTCCTGATCGCACGAATCGTCCGCCGCAGTCTAGGCGCCACGGCTCCGGGCTCCTAACGAACGACCGCGCGGATCGGTTCCGCGCACGGCGGGTTCAGCCGAACAGCGTCCCCGTCGGCACCGGGGCGGTCAGCCCGAGGTGCGCCCAGGCCTCCGCCGTCGCCACGCGGCCGCGCGGCGTGCGCCCGATCAGGCCCTCGCGCACCAGGAACGGCTCGGCGACCGTCTCGACCGTCTCGGGCTCCTCGCCGACCGCCACGGCGAGCGTCGTCAGGCCCACCGGCCCGCCGCCGAACCGGGTGCACAGCGCCGTCAGCACGGCCCGGTCCAGCCGGTCCAGCCCGCGCCGGTCGACCTCGTACACCTCGAGCGCCGCCCGCGCCGCGGCCAGGGACAGCGTGCCGTCGCCGCGCACCTGCGCCCAGTCGCGCACGCGGCGCAGCAGCCGGTTGGCGATGCGGGGCGTACCGCGCGACCGGGACGCGATCTCGCCCGCGGCGTCCGCGGCGAGCGGCACGCCGAGCAGCCCCGCGGACCGCAGCAGCACGCGCTCCAGCTCGTCGTCCGCGTAGAAGTCCAGGTGGCCGGTGAAGCCGAACCGGTCGCGCAGCGGCGCCGGCAGCAGGCCCGCGCGCGTGGTCGCGCCCACGACCGTGAACGGCGGCAGCGCCAGCGGGATCGCGCTCGCACCCGCGCCCTTGCCCACCACGACGTCGACCCGGAAGTCCTCCATCGCGACGTACAGCAGCTCCTCCGCCGGGCGCGCGAGGCGGTGGATCTCGTCCAGGAACAGGACCTCGCCCTCCTCGAGGGACGACAGGATCGCCGCGAGGTCGCCGGCGTGCTGGATCGCCGGGCCGCTGGTCACGCGCAGCGACGTGCCCAGCTCGGCGGCGATGATCATCGCGAGCGTCGTCTTGCCGAGCCCGGGCGGGCCGGACAGCAGCACGTGGTCCGGGGCGCGGCCCCGGCCGACCGCCGCCTCCAGCACGAGCGACAGCTGCTCGCGGACGACCTTCTGCCCGACGAACTCGTCCAGGTGCCGGGGCCGCAGGGCCGCCTCGGCGGCGCGCTCCAGCTCGTCGGCCTCCGGGCGGACGAGCGACGGGTCCTCAGCCACGCCCGCCGCCCAGAGTCCGCAGCGCCGCGCGCAGGACGCCAGCCACCTCGGCCTCGCCCACCGGCTCGTCGCTGCCGTCGAGCACCGTCGCGACGGCGTCCTGCGCGGCCTTCTGGTTCCAGCCCAGGCCGACCAGGGCGTCGACCACCTGGTCCCGGCGGTCCGCCGGCGCCGCGACCGGCGCCGGTCCCCCCGCCACGCCCACGGGCGCCGGGGCGCCGAGCCGGTCCGCGAGCTCGAGCACGATTCGCTGCGCGCCCTTGTGCCCGATGCCCGGCACCCGCTTGAGCGCGGCCAGGTCCTCCCCCGCGACCGCCCGGCGCAGGCCGTCCGGGGTGTGCACCGCGAGCATCGCCAGCGCGAGCCGCGGGCCCACGCCGCTGACGGTCTGCAGCACCTCGAAGACCTCGCGCTCGTCGTCCTCCGCGAACCCGAACAGCGTCAGCGCGTCCTCGCGCACCACCAGGGAGGTGAACAGCGTGGCCGGCTGCCCCACGCGCAGTCCCGCGAGCGTCGCCGGCGTCGCCTGCACCAGCAGACCCACGCCCCCGACCTCCAGCACCGCGGCGTCCAGCCGCACCGCCTGCACCGTCCCGTGCACCGAGGCGATCACACCGGCTCCTTCCCGTCGGACGCCCGGGGAGCGGACGTCGCCGTGCAGTCTGCCACGCGTGCGAACACGTGTACGAACGACACGCGGCGTCCGCTGCCCGGCGGCACGCCCGGGGCTCCGGGCGGGCGGGCGCCGGGCCGGGACGGGACGCGGGCCGGGCACCCGCCCAGCTTCGGGCGGGCGGTTCCGGGCCAGGGCGGGACGCGGGCCGGGCGCGTGCGACGGACGCGGACGCGGGCCGGGTGCGCGTGAGACGGACGCCGGCGGGACCGGGCACCCGTACGACAGACCTCCGCGGGGCCGGCCACCGGTGCGACGGACCTCAGCGGGACCGGGCACCCGTGCGACGGACGCGGACGCGGACGCGCTCCGGGCGTCAGGCGCGGACGCGGCGGCTGGCCTGCTCGGCCGCCGCCCAGGCGCGCTGGGCCGCCGTCATCGACCCCGGGGCGCGCTGCGGTGCGCCGACGGCGCCGGCCGGCCGCCACAGGTGGCAGATCGCCAGCGCGAGCGCGTCGGCGGCGTCGGCGGGGCGGGGCAGCTCGTCGAGGGACAGCAGGCGCTGCACCATCGACTGCACCTGCGCCTTGTCCGCGCGGCCGTTGCCGGTGACGGCCGCCTTCACCTCCGACGGCGTGTGCATGGCGACCGGGATCCGTCGGCGGGCGGCGGCCAGCATCGCGATGCCGGCGACCTGCGCCGTGCCCATCACGGTGCGCACGTTGTGCTGGGCGAACACCCGCTCCACGGCGAGCGTGTCCGGGGCGTGCTCGTCGAGCCAGTCCTCGATCCGCGCCGCGACGGCGAGCAGGCGCTGGTCCACGTCGAGGTCCGGCTCGGTCGTGGCCACGCCGACGGCGACCATCCGCACCTTCCGCCCGGGCAGGCCGTCCACCACCCCGAGCCCGCAACGGGTCAGCCCCGGGTCCACTCCAAGCACGCGCACCCCCCCACTCTCCCAGCCCCGCCGCCCCGCGCGCGCACCCCACGCCGCACACCCCGCGCACACACCCCACGTGCACCCGCGCGCCCGCACGCACCCCGCGCACCGCGCACACCGCGTACCCGCGCGGACACCGCGCACTCCCGCACGCACCCCGCACACTCCCGCACGCACCTCGCGCACGCACCTCGCGCACACCCCCACGCACCCCGCGCACACCCCCACGCACCCCGCGCACCCCCGCACGCACCCCGCGCACCACCAGGTCGGAGTCTCCGACGGTGCATCGCGGTGGTCGCCGGACCACCACGAGCTCGCGCCGCGACCACCTTGGACGGTCGGAGTCTCCGAACGGGGACAGGCTGGGCCACGCAGTGCCAGGTGGGCCGGGCGGGGGTGGGCCGGGC
>JAEWGQ010000231.1 GCA_023388235.1 Actinomycetes bacterium
CGTCAACGGCAGCATCGTGCAGGCGCTTCTCGTGGCGCCCTGGCTGCTGCTCGGGCTGTGGATCGTGTACGAGACGGCCTTCGTCTCCTTCGTCCGCGTGGATCAGGACGGGGCTGTGGTCCAGAACCTGCTGCGTCGCACGACCGTCGGCTGGGCGCATGTGCAGGACATCGACATGCGCTGGCAGCTCGAGTTCACGCTGGACGACGGCCGCACCGTGAGCTGCTGGGGCGGACCGGCCAAGGCACGTCCGCCTCGTCCGTCCCGCGAGGAGGACGCTGAGGTGAAGGTGCCGTCTGCGCTGCGGGTGCTCACGAGCATCCGCGACCTGTGGAGCGCGGCACCCTCGACGGCGGATGCCCCGATCCGACGCAGCTGGGACGGCCCGGCCCTCATCGCCCTCGCCGTCATCGTGCTGTGGGCCGTCGCGGCGCTCGTCGTCGTCAACCTCGGCTGAGCGCGCCTCAGCCGGGAAGACCGAACAGGGCGGGCCAGGTCGCCGCAGCCCAGGGATAGCCGACGAACGCCGCCGCGTCGATGAGGAAGTGCGCCACCAGGAACGGCAGCAGCCGACCGGTGCGGTGGTAGAGCCACCCGAAGAGCAGTCCCATCGCGAGGTTGCCGATGAAGGCGCCGGGCCCCTGATAGAGGTGGTACGTCGCACGGAGCACCGAGGTCGAGACGATGATCGTCCACGGCGACCACCCGAGCTGCCGCAGGCGGGCGAACAGGTACCCGAGCACGACGAACTCCTCCTGGAGCGATGCGCGGGCGGCGGCGAGCAGGAGGATCGGCACGGTCCACCAGTGCGCGTCCAGACCCGCGGGGTTCACGGCCACGAACAGTCCGAGCGCCCGTCCGCCGAGGTAGAGCGCGAGCCCCGGCACGCCGATCGCGAGGACGAGGAGCACGCCGCGGCCGACGTCGCCGGCCACCCGGGTGCCGTCCAGGCCGAGGCGCTCCAGGTGCGGGCGACGGCGCTGCCAGAGGAGGAAGCACACGAGGAGCACCGGCACCAGGGCGAATCCGATCGACAGCACCTGATAGATGAGGTCGAACACCTCCCGGTCGCTGCGGGAGGGGTTGAGGGTGGCGGTCTGATCCGCGAGGGGCGTGTCGTCCGTGAGCCGATAGGCGAGCTGCACGATCGCGTAGATCGCGGACTGACCCAAGCCCAGGGCGAGCACGATGGCGATCTCCCACCTCAGGCGCGCTCGACCCTCACGCGGTTCGTCGCGCCGGGTGGGCGCGGTCGACGGCGTCTGCGGCGCCGGGGGAGTCGGGTCGGGGAGGGTCACGGGACGATGGTACGACGTGCGTTCAGGAACCCGATCCGCGCGTACGTTATCCTGGAACGTCGGCTTCCCGGCGCAACCCCACACTCTTTGAGGACCCTTGTATGGCGCACGCCCTCCGCTCTGACCTCCGCAACGTCGCAATCGTCGCCCACGTCGACCACGGCAAGACCACGCTCGTCGACGCGATGCTCCGCCAGACGGGCTCCTTCGGCGAACACTCGCACGTGGAGGAGCGCGCGATGGACTCCAACGATCTGGAGCGCGAGAAGGGCATCACGATCCTCGCCAAGAACACGGCGATCACCTACAAGGGCAAGCACGCCGACGGCAAGGAGATCACGATCAACGTGATCGACACCCCCGGCCACGCCGACTTCGGCGGCGAGGTCGAGCGCGGCCTGTCGATGGTCGACGGCGTCGTGCTCCTGGTCGACGCGTCCGAGGGCCCGCTGCCGCAGACCCGGTTCGTGCTGCGCAAGGCCCTCGCCGCGAAGCTCCCGGTGATCCTCGTCGTCAACAAGGTCGACCGCCCGGACTCCCGCATCACCGAGGTCGTGCACGAGGCCACGGACCTGCTGCTCGGCCTGGCGTCCGACCTGCACGACGAGGTCGAGGACCTGGACCTCGACGCGATCCTCGACGTCCCCGTGGTGTACGCCGCGGCCAAGGCCGGGCGCGCGTCGCTGAACCAGCCGGCCGACGGCGGCCTGCCGGACTCCGACTCCCTCGAGCCGCTGTTCGCCACGATCCTCGAGAAGATCCCGGCCCCGACCTACACCGAGGGCGCGCCGCTGCAGGCGCACGTGACCAACCTCGACGCCTCGCCGTTCCTCGGCCGCCTCGCGCTGCTGCGCATCTTCAACGGCGAGCTCACCAAGGGCCAGACCGTCGCCTGGGCGCGCGCCGACGGCACGATGCAGAACGTCCGCATCACCGAGCTGCTGGAGACCAAGGCGCTCGAGCGCGTCCCCACGGACAAGGCCGGCCCCGGCGACATCGTCGCCGTCGCGGGCATCGCCGACATCACCATCGGCGAGACCCTGACCGACCCCGAGGACCCGCGCCCCCTGCCGCTGATCACGGTCGACGACCCGGCGATCTCCATGACCATCGGCATCAACACCTCGCCGCTGGCGGGCAAGGGCGGCAAGAACCACAAGGTCACCGCCCGCCAGGTCAAGGACCGCCTCGACTCCGAGCTCGTCGGCAACGTGTCGCTGCGCGTCGTGCCGACCGACCGCCCGGACGCCTGGGAGGTGCAGGGCCGCGGCGAGCTGGCCCTGGCGATCCTCGTCGAGCAGATGCGCCGCGAGGGCTTCGAGCTGACCGTCGGCAAGCCGCAGGTCGTCACCAAGAAGGTCGACGGCACCGTGCACGAGCCCGTCGAGCGCATGACCATCGACGTCCCCGAGGAGTACCTCGGCTCGGTCACCCAGCTGCTCGCGCAGCGCAAGGGCCGCATGGAGACCATGTCGAACCACGGCACCGGCTGGGTCCGCATGGAGTTCCTCGTGCCGTCGCGCGGGCTCATCGGCTTCCGCACCCGGTTCCTCACCGACACCCGCGGCACCGGCATCGCGTCGTCCATCGCGGAGGGCTACGAGCCGTGGGCCGGCCCCATCGAGACCCGCGTGTCCGGCTCGCTGGTCGCGGACCGCGCGGGCGTGGTGACGCCCTACGCCATGATCAACCTGCAGGACCGCGGCTCGTTCTTCGTGGACCCGACGCAGGAGGTCTACGAGGGCATGATCGTCGGCGAGAACTCCCGCGCCGAGGACATGGACGTCAATATCACCAAGGAGAAGAAGCTCACCAACATGCGCTCCTCCACGGCCGACAACTTCGAGAACCTGGTGCCGCCGCGGCACCTGACCCTCGAGGAGTCGCTGGAGTTCGCCCGCGAGGACGAGTGCGTCGAGGTGACCCCCGAGGTCGTGCGGATCCGCAAGGTGGTCCTGGACCAGACCGAGCGCGCCCGGCAGACCGCGCGGGCCAAGCGCTCCTGACACCGGCGTGAGCACCACCGCGAGCACGTCCCCGGCCGGGGGCGTGCTCGCGGTGCACGCGCACCCGGACGACGAGACCCTCACGTCCGGCGCGCTGCTCGCGACCTGGGCGGCCGCGGGCCGGCCCGCGCTCGTCGTCACCTGCACCCGCGGCGAGCGGGGCGAGGTCATCGGCGGGGCGCTCGCGCACCTCGAGGGCGACGGCCCGGCCCTCGCGGCGCACCGCGAGGGGGAGGTCGCCGCGGCCGTGCGCGCGCTCGGGGCGGACCAGGTGTTCCTGGACGCGCTGCCGCCGGCGCCGGCCGGCGGGCGGTACGAGGACTCCGGGATGGCGTGGGTCGGGACGGGGCGCGCCGGTGCCGCCGGCGACCTGCCGCCGCGCGCCTTCGTGGGCGTGCCGCTGGAC
>JAEWGQ010000431.1 GCA_023388235.1 Actinomycetes bacterium
GTGACCAGCAGGCGGACGGGCCGTCTCGGCGCCGCCGGTGCCGCGCCGGGCGCAGGGCGGCGCCGGTAGGCTCGGCGGGTGCGTCCGGCCGTGCCCGGGGCGCCGAACCAGCACCGCCCACCGCCCCGCAGGAGGAGCACCCGCATGGCCGACGACGCCCGCCTCGACGACCTCACCACCGACCCGCTGGCCGTCGCCGCCGACGCCGCCGCGTACCTCGCGCAGGCCACGGGGGTCGAGAAGCACGACGTCGCCCTCGTGCTGGGCTCCGGGTGGGGCGGCGCCGCCGACCTGCTCGGCGAGACCGTCGCCGAGATCCCCGCCCCGGAGGTCCCCGGCTTCGCCGCGCCCGCCGTGGTCGGCCACGTCGGCACCATCCGCTCGATCCGCATCGCGGCGACGGGCAAGCACGCGCTCGTCCTGGGCTCGCGCACCCACCTGTACGAGGGCAAGGGCGTGCGCCGCGTCGTGCACGGCGTCCGGACCGCCGCCGCGGCCGGCTGCTCCACCGTCGTGCTGACGAACGGCTGCGGCGGGCTGAACCCGGCCTGGGGCCCCGGGACGCCGGTCCTCATCCGCGACCACATCAACCTCACGACCGTCTCCCCGCTCGAGGGCGCGACGTTCGTCGACCTCACCGACCTGTACGCGTCCCGGCTGCGCGACGTCGCCCACGAGGTCGACCCGAGCCTCGACGAGGGCGTGTACGTCCAGTTCCGCGGCCCGCACTACGAGACGCCCGCCGAGGTCGCGATGGCCGGCGTGCTCGGCGGCGACCTGGTCGGCATGTCCACCACGATCGAGGCGATCGCGGCGCGGCACGTCGGCATGGAGGTGCTCGGCATCTCCCTGGTGACCAACCTGGCGGCGGGCGTCGGCGACGAGCCGCTGTCGCACGAGGAGGTCCTCGAGGCCGGCCGCGCCGCCGGCCCGCGGATCAGCCGCCTGCTGGCGGACATCGTCGGCCGCATCTGACGCCGACCGCACACGACGACGAGGAGCAGACCCGGATGAGCGAGCAGCAGGCCGAGGACACCGGCACCGACGCGTGGACGGCGCTGGCCGAGCAGGTGCGGACGTGGATCGCGGACGACCCCGACCCCGCGACCGCCGCCGAGCTCACCGCCCTGCTCGAGCGGGCCGAGGCCGACCTGCCCGAGCCGGCCGGCGACACGGTCACCCCCGAGCAGCGCCAGACGGTGCTGGACGTCCAGGAGGCGCGCGCCGACCTGGCCGACCGGTTCCAGGGCCTGCTGCAGTTCGGCACCGCCGGCCTGCGCGGGGCGGTCGGCGGCGGTCCGCACCGCATGAACCGCGCCGTCGTGATCCGCGCGGCGTCCGGGCTCGGCGCCTACCTGCTCGGCGAGCTGGAGGGCGTCACGCCGGCCCCGCACGTGGTCGTCGGCCACGACGCCCGGCACGGGTCCGCGGCGTTCGCCCGGGACACGGCGGCCGTGCTGACCGCGGTCGGCATCCGCGTCACGATGCTCCCGCCGCAGCTGCCGACGCCGGTGCTCGCGTTCGCGGTGCGGCACCTCGACGCCGACGCCGGCGTCATGGTCACCGCCAGCCACAACCCGCCGCAGGACAACGGGTACAAGGTGTACCTCGGCGGCCGGGTCGTCACCGACTCCGGCCAGGGCGCCCAGATCGTGCCGCCGATGGACGGGCACATCGCCGCCGAGATCGCCCGGGTGCCGTCCGTGGCGGCGGTGCCGCGCGCAGCGGACGGCTGGGCCACCGCCGGCCCCGAGATCGAGGACGCGTACGTCGCCCAGGTGCTGGCGCTCGCGGACCGCTCCGCCGAGGCCCGGGCCGCCGCGGCCGGGCTGCGCGTCGTGCTCACGCCGATGCACGGCGTCGGCGGCGCGACCGCCCGCCGGGTGCTGGCCGCCGCCGGGTTCACCGACGTGCACGTCGTCGCGGAGCAGGCCGAGCCCGACCCGGACTTCCCGACCGTCGCGTTCCCCAACCCCGAGGAGCCGGGCGCCATCGACCTCGCGGTCGCGCTCGCGGCGCAGGTGGGCGCCGACCTCGTCATCGCCCTGGACCCGGACGCCGACCGCTGCGGCGCCGCTGTCGTCGACCCCCGGGTCCGCACGCACGGCGGGCCCGGCGCGGCCGCGGCCGACGGCTGGCGGATGCTGCACGGCGACGAGACCGGCGCGCTGCTCGGCAGCGTCGCGGCGGAGCGCTTCGGCACCCCGGGGGCCACGCCCGCCGGGGACGCGCCCGTGCTCGCGAACTCGATCGTGTCGTCGCGGCTGCTCAGCCGGATCGCGGCGCACGCGGGCCTGCGGCACGCCCAGACGCTCACCGGCTTCAAGTGGATCTCCCGCGTCGACGGCCTGGTGTTCGGCTACGAGGAGGCGCTGGGCTACTGCGTCGACCCCGCGTACGTGCGGGACAAGGACGGCATCTCGGCCGCCCTCACGCTCGCCGGGCTCGCCGCGCGCCTCAAGGTGGCGGGCCGCACCCCGGTGGACGTCCTGGACGACCTGGCGCGCCGGCACGGCCTGCACCTCACCGACCAGCTCTCCGCCCGGTTCACCGACCTGTCGCAGATCCCCGGGACGATGCAGCGGCTGCGCGAGCACCCGCCGGTGCTGCTCGCCGGCTCGCCCGTCATGTCCGTGGTCGACCTGGCCGCCGGCACCGACGCGGACCGCGGCGGCCTGCCGCCGACCGACGGCATCCGGCTGCTCTCGCAGGACGACACCCGCGTGATCGTCCGGCCGTCCGGCACCGAGCCGAAGGTCAAGTGCTACCTCGAGGTGGTCGTGCCCGTGGAGGAGCACGCCTCCGCCGAGACGGTGGGCGCCGCCCGGACCGCCGCGCGGCAGCGGCTCGACCGCGTGCGCGCCGACGTCGCGGAGGCCCTGGGCCTCTGACCCGCGCCCGGGGGGCCGGCCGAACCGGCCCCCCGGGCACCCGGGCGCCGCTACCGTGACCGGCATGCCCCGCTCCGGCCCGCCCGTCCGCGGCCTCGCCGTCGCCGCGGCCGCGGTCGCCTGCCTCGCCGGCTGCTCGCCCTCCCCCACCGACCTCGGCGAGGAGGTCGCGGGCCACGCCGTGCAGGACCTGCTGGACGACCTGCCGTTCCAGTCGTACGCCCCGGACATCGTGGAGTTCGCGGAGCGGGCGGCGGGTGCGACCGAGGACGGCTCGATCCGGATGCTCGCCGTGGAGCCCGGGGACGCCGGTGCCCGCCTGGAGGGCGAGCCGGTCGGCTGGATCACATTCGGGCTCACCGTCGGCGACACGCGGGCCGCGCGCGGGTACTGGGACTCCGACCGGGAGCAGGACCCCGGGCCGTACTGCTACCGGGTGGCGTTCGACCACTGGGGCGCCGACGACATCCGGGGCGCGGACTGCCCCGCCACGCTCACCCGGGTCGGACCGCCGCCGTCCGAGCGGCCCCGGGTCGCCCCGAACGCCGACGCCGTGGTCCGGTCGGTGCTCGCCGCCCTGCCGGACGAGCCGCCCGCGGAGGACGAGATCGTGGCGCTGGTGGCCGGCCTGCTGCAGCCGCACGCGAACGGGGTCACGCCGGTGGCCGCGGTCACGGCGCACGTCGAGGGGACGTCCGTGGCGGTCGCGACCGGGGACGACGACGACTGCGTGCTGGTCGGCCGGTTCGGGGGCGAGGTGCAGGACGTGTACGTCCCGTCCGTGTACCTGCAGCCCGGCGAGCTGGGGTGCCAGGCCGACACGGCCTTCGCGGACCTGCGCCCGCCGCACTGACCGGGCCAGGGGCCGGGGACGACGACGCCGCGGCCACCCCACCGGGGCCGCCGCGGCGTCGCGGGCCGGTCGCGGGTCAGTACCCGCCGTCCGCCTCGAACCCGCCGAGCACCGCCGCGGTGCCGGACAGCCCGAGCCGGGTCGCGCCGGCCTCGACCATCGCGAGCGCGTCGGCCGTCGTCCGGATGCCCCCGGACGCCTTGACGCCGAGGCGCCCGCCGACGGTCGCGGCCATGATCTCCACCGCGTGCACGGACGCGCCGCCCGCCGGGTGGAACCCGGTGGACGTCTTGACGAAGTCCGCGCCGGCGGCCTCCGCGGCGCGGCACACCTCGACGATCTCGTGGTCGGTCAGCGCGGCGGACTCGATGATGACCTTGAGCACGGTCGGGGCGGGCGCGGCGGCGCGCACGGCCGCGATGTCGGCCTGCACGTCGGCGAACCGGCCCTCCTTGGCGGCGCCGAGGTCGATCACCATGTCGACCTCGTCGGCGCCGTCGGCCACCGAGCGCGCGGCCTCCGCGGCCTTGACGTCGCTGTGGTGCTTGCCCGACGGGAAGCCGCAGACGGTCGCGACCTTGAGGCCGCGGGCGTCCAGCGGCAGGAACGACGGGGACACGCACACGGAGTACACGCCCAGCTCGGCGCCCTCCGCGATCAGCGCCTCGACGTCGGCCCGGGTGGCCTCCGGCT
>JAEWGQ010000438.1 GCA_023388235.1 Actinomycetes bacterium
CCCACAGACGGCGCGGCGGTACGGCTCCCGCTGCGTCGGGGGCGGGTCGGCCGTCGGATCCAGTCATGCACGTGCTCCTGCCGCTGCGGGGTCGGGCGGTTCCGCGGCAGCCTAACGGCCGGTCAGCCCCGCGCGGGGCACCCCGCGCCGTCCGGCTCAGCCGGCCGCCGCGTCCCGCGCCCGGACCCGCGTCGCCTCGGGCCGCGTCAGCCGCACGGCCTCCCCCAGGTCGGCCGCCTGCGCGACGCGCATCCCCGCGGGCTCCTGCCCCGGCTCGACGGACCCCGCGGGCACCACGGCGTGCGTGAAGCCGAGCCGGGCCGCCTCCGCGAGGCGCCGCACGGTGCCGGTGACGGCCCGGATCTCCCCGGCGAGCCCCACCTCCCCGATCGCCACGAGCCGGGGCGGCAGCGCCACGTTCTCGCGGCTGCTCACGGTGGCGAGGGCGAGCGCGAGGTCGGCCGCCGGCTCGACCACCCGCGCCCCGCCGACCGTCGAGACGTACACGTCCTGGTCCGCGACCTTGAGCCCCGCGCGCCGCTGCAGCACCGCCAGCACCATCGCGAGCCGGGACCCGTCGACGCCGCTGGTGGTCCGGCGCGGGTTGGCCAGCATGCTGGGCGCGACCAGGGCCTGCACCTCGGTCGCCAGCGGGCGGCGACCCTCCAGCGTGACGGTCACGCACGTGCCGGGCACGTGGTGCCGCTCGTGCGACACGAACAGCCCGGACGGGTCGGCGAGCCCGACGATCCCGGACTCGGTGAGGTCGAAGCAGCCGACCTCGTCGGTCGGGCCGAACCGGTTCTTCGTGGCGCGCAGCAGCCGCAGCCGGGAGTGCCGGTCGCCCTCGAACTGGCAGACGACGTCGACCAGGTGCTCCAGCGTGCGCGGCCCGGCGACGGCGCCGTCCTTCGTCACGTGCCCGACCAGCACCACGGGCAGCGCCCGCTCCTTCGCCGCGGAGATCAGGGCCGCCGCGACCTCCCGGACCTGCGCGACGCCGCCCGGGGAGCCCTCCACCGCGGCCGACGCCACGGTCTGCACCGAGTCCAGCACCAGCAGGTCGGGCTCGGTCTGCGCGAGGTGCCCGAGGATCGTGCCGAGGTCGGTCTCCGCCGTCAGCAGCAGCGTCGCGGCCAGCGCGCCGATCCGCTCCGCGCGCAGCCGCACCTGGCCCGCGGACTCCTCGCCGGTGACGTACAGCACCGTGCGGCCGCCGGACGCGACGCGGCTCGCGACGTCCAGCAGCAGGGTCGACTTGCCGACGCCCGGCTCGCCCGCGAGCAGCACGACGGCACCGGGGACCAGGCCCCCGCCGAGCACGCGGTCCAGCTCCCCCACGCCGGTGGGCCGCGACCGGCTGGTCTCGACGTCGATCTCCGCGATCGGGCGCGCGGCGCCCCGCAGCGGCACCTGCACGGCCGTCCGCGGCGCGGCGCCCCCGGGCCCCGCGTCCTCGGACACCGAGCCCCACGTCTGGCACTCCCCGCAGCGGCCCACCCACTTCGACGTCGTCCAGCCGCACTCGGTGCAGCGGAACGCGGGGCGGGCGGTCCGGGCGGAGGTGGTGGTCGACACGCGCGCCACGCTAGCCGCCGGCACCCACACCCGGTCGTGACCGCATCGCAACCCGCGCCGGGCGTGTGCGGCGGCGCGGGCGTCACCGGCTCCCCGTAGGATCGCGGCGTGCCCACGACCACGCCGCCGGACGACCTGCTGCGGCACACCCTGGCCGCCGTCGCCCCCGGCACGGAGCTCCGCGACGGGCTGGAGCGGATCCTGCGCGGCCGCACCGGCGCGCTCATCGTGCTGGGCCGGGACGCGACGGTCGAGAGCATCTGCTCGGGCGGGTTCGAGCTCGACGTCGAGTTCTCGTCCACCCGGCTGCGCGAGCTCGCGAAGATGGACGGCGCCATCGTCATGGACCCGGGGACGGGCCGCATCGTCCGGGCCGCGGTGCAGCTGCTGCCCGACCCGACCATCTCCACCTCGGAGTCCGGCACCCGCCACCGCACCGCGGAGCGCGTCGCGAAGCAGACCGGCCTGCCGGTGATCTCCGTGTCCGCGTCCATGCGGATCATCGCCCTGTACGTCGGGCACCAGCGGCACGTGCTCGAGAACGCCGACGCGATCCTGTCGCGCGCGAACCAGGCCCTCGCGACGCTCGAGCGGTACAAGGCGCGGCTCGACGAGGTCAGCGGCACGCTGTCCGCGCTCGAGATCGAGGACCTCGTCACCGTCCGCGACGTCTGCGTGGTCGTGCAGCGCCAGGAGATGGTGCGCCGCATCTCCGAGGAGATCGCCGGCTACGTCGTGGAGCTCGGCACCGACGGGCGCCTGCTGTCCCTGCAGCTCGACGAGCTCACCGGCGGCATCGGCACGGACAGCGAGCTGGTGATCCGCGACTACCTGGACTCCAGCCGGCGGGACGCCGAGGCGATCCAGCTCGAGCTCGCCGCCCTGGACTCCACCGAGCTGCTCGACCTGGCGCTGATCGCCCGGGTGCTGGGCCTGCCCGCGGGGGTCGAGATGCTCGACGCGGCCACGGGCCCGCGCGGCTACCGGCTCATGTCGAAGGTGCCGCGCCTGCCGGCCGCGATCGTCGACCGCCTGGTCGGGCACTTCTCCGGCCTGCAGAAGCTGCTCGCCGCGAACATCGACGACCTCATGGCGGTGGACGGCGTCGGCGAGCAGCGGGCGCGCGCGGTGCGCGAGGGCCTGTCGCGGCTGGCGGAGTCCAGCATCCTCGAGCGCTACGTCTGAGCCGGGCGCGCGGCGCGCCGCCCGGCAGCCTCCGCCCCACCGGCCCGGCGGGACCGCCCGGCCTCACTCCAGGCCGAACACCACCGGCGGCGTCGCCACGCCCGCGAGCGTGAGCACGGCCTGGTACGTGCCCGGCAGCGCGGCCGCCTGGCCCGTGGCGCAGCCCTCGACCGACCGGTTCCGGTCCCACTGCACCTGGCGCTCGTCCGGCTCCCCGGGCGCGAGCAGCAGCGGCATGGGGTCGGTCCCGCCGCAGTCCGTGCTCGCCCAGATCCGGTCGCTGCCGGACGTGATGAGGATCTGCCGCTGCGCCTCGCCGGCGTCGACCAGGCACGGGGCGTCCCCGTTGTTCACGAGCGTGAGGGTGAAGGTCGGCAGCGCGCCGTCGCCGTAGACCGTGCCGTCCGCCGCGAGCGTCACGCCGAGGGCGGCGGCGTCGCACGCCGGCGTGCTGGCCGCCTCCGCGCCGCTCTGCCCGCCGGCGGGAGCGGTCGTCGGGGCGCTCGCCGGCGGCGTGCCGGCGTCGTCGTCCCCGCCGCCGAGCAGCGCCCGCACCCCGACCACGGCGAGCACCACGACGGCGACGAGCAGGAGCAGCACCACCGCCCGGCGCACCCAGTACACGCGCGCGGGCAGCGATCCCTCCGGTCGCAGCACGCCCATGTCCCGGTCCCTCCCGTCTCGTGGTCGCGCCCACGGTAGCGCCGCCCCCGCCGCCACCCGCGCCGCCCCGCCGGACGCCGGCGCGAAACCGCCCCGCGACCGGGTCCGTCCGGCGACCGGGGTCCTCCGGCCGACCGGGGTCCGCCCTGCGACCGGGGTCCGCCCCGCGACCGGGGTCCTCCGGCC
>JAEWGQ010000443.1 GCA_023388235.1 Actinomycetes bacterium
CGGCCCGCGCACGGTCGCGCCGAGGTCGCGGACCGCGCGGGGGACAACCCCCGCACGCACCGGCGGGCGCACCGGGTGCCGTGGGGGTGCCGCGGCACGGGACCATGGAGCGTCCGCCCGCCGCGGACCTGGACCCGCACCGAGGAGCACCGCATGTCCGCCACCCGCCCGGCCCCGTCGCCGGCCCCGTCGAGCGCCCCCGCGCCGGTCGCGACCACCCGGCCGCTGGCCCGGGGTGCCGTCTGGGAGCCCGGGGTGCTCACCCGCACCTGGCGCGAGCTCGGGTACCTGACCCTGATGCTCCTGCTCGCGCCGTTCGCGTTCACGTACGCGGTGCTCGCGGTCGTGCTGCCGCCCTCGGTGGCGGTGACGGTGCTCGGGCTGTTCCCGGCCGGTTGGGTCGTCCAGGGCGGGCGGGCGTGGGCGGGGCTGTTCCGCGCCATGGCGCGGGCGATGCTCGGCACGTCCGTCACGGCTCCGCTGCCCCGCCGGCGGGTCCGCGGCTTCTGGCGCCGGATCGGCGCGCTGCTGGGGGACGCCGCCGCGTGGCGCGGGCTGGCGTTCGGCCTGCTGAGCCTGCCGCTGGCGATCGTGGGGTTCGTGCTGCCGCTGACGTTCCTGGCGGTGGCGCTCGGCGGCGTCACCCACTGGATCTGGTACCGCTGGCTGCCGCTGGAGGAGGGTGCCGACGGCCGCCTGCACCGCGGGGCGTCCTTCGGGGACGGGTTCTTCATCGACACCCCGCTGCGGCAGTGGCTGCTCGTCGCCGTCGGCCTGCTGGCGTTCCTGGTGTTCCAGCGCCTGACGCTGGGCTTCGCCCACGTGTTCCGCCTGCTCAGCGCCAACCTGCTCGGCCCGACCGCCTCGAGCCTGCGGGTGCGGTTCCTCGAGCAGACCCGCGGCACCGCCGTGACCGACGCCGACGCCCGGCTGCGGCGCATCGAGCGCGACCTGCACGACGGCACGCAGGCCCGGCTCGTCGCCGTCGCCATGCAGATCGGGGACGCCCGGGACCGGCTCGCCCGCCAGGCGGGGGACGAGGCGGTGCACGACGACGCGCTCGGCCTGCTCGACGGGGCGCACGGGGCGCTGAAGGAGACGCTGGTCGAGCTGCGGGACATCGCCCGCGGCATCCACCCGCCGGCGCTCGACGACGGGCTCGCCGTCGCGCTGGAGACCCTCGCGGCGCGCTGCCCGGTGCCGGTAACGGTCGACGTGGACCTGCCGGAGCAGCCGGCGCCCGAGGTCGAGACCATCGCGTACTTCGCCGTCGCGGAGCTGCTCGCCAACGTGGTGCGGCACTCCGGCGCCACCGGGGCGTACGTCCGCGCCGAGGTGGTGGACCGGTCGCTCTGGCTGCGCGTGCGGGACGACGGGCACGGCGGGGCGCGGTTCGGCCTGCCGGGCGCGTCGGGCGGCAGCGGGCTCGGCGGGCTGGCGGACCGGGTGGCGACGGTGGACGGCGACCTGCACATCGACAGCCCGGCGGGAGGCCCTACGGTGGTGACCGTGCACCTGCCCCTGAGCGTCGCCCGATGACCCCGCCGCGCCCGCCGCGCGCCGCCGCCACCGCCGGGGGTCCCGCGTGCGGGTGGTGATCGCCGAGGACTCCGTGATCCTCCGCGACGGGCTCGTCGCCCTGCTGTCCCGCCGCGACCACGAGGTCGCGGCGGCCGTCGGCGACGGGGATGCGCTCGTCCGCGAGGTCGACGCGCTCGCCGCCGGGCCCGGGCTGCCGGACATCGCGGTCGTGGACGTCCGCATGCCCCCGGGGTTCACCGACGAGGGCCTGCGGGCCGCGCTCACCCTGCGCGAGCGCCACCCCGGGCTCGGGGTGCTGCTGTTCAGCCAGTACGTCGAGACCCGGTACGCCGCGCAGCTGTTCGGCGGCGACGCCCGCGGGGTCGGCTACCTGCTCAAGGACCGCGTCGCCGACGTCGCGGACTTCCTCGACGCCCTGGAGCGGATCGCCGCCGGGCGCACCGTGCTGGACCCCGAGGTCGTCACGCAGCTGATGGGCGCCGCCCGCGTGGACCCCGGGCTCGCGCGGCTCACCCCGCGGGAGTCCGAGGTGCTCGAGCTGATGGCGCAGGGCCGCTCCAACGGCGCGATCGCCGAGACGCTGGTGCTGTCCTACGGCGCCGTCGAGAAGCACGTGACGTCGATCTTCGGCAAGCTCGACCTCGCCCCGGACGCCGGCGACCACCGGCGCGTCCTGGCGGTGCTGCGGTACCTCGACCTCGGGGTCTGACGCCCCGGGGGGTGGGGACGTCCCCCGGTCGGACCGGGGGAGCGCGCCGCCGCAGGACGGGGGCTGCGCCCGCTGTGACCTGCGGTTCCGCTCGACAGGCTGGTGTCGTGCCCGATCGCCGGGCACCCGCGCGGCCCGCCGCGCGGCCCCGACCGGAGCGCCGCCATGTCGACCGTCCTGCCCACCCGCCCCCCGACCCGCCCCGCCGGGCCGGACCCGCAGCCCGGGAACCGGCTCGCGGTCGGGCCGCGCACCCGCCCGGCCGCCCCGGCGCGGCCCCTGCCGACCCCGGTCGCGCCGTCCCCGGCGCGGGTCCGCGACCCGTTCGTCGACGGCGTGCGGGCCGTCGGCATCCTGCTCGTCGTCGCCCTGCACTGGGTGATGGTCGAGGCCACCTGGGACGGCACGGACCTCGTGGTGGGCAACGCCCTCGCGCACGGTCCGGCCTGGCTGCTGACCTGGCTGCAGCCGCTGCCGCTGCTGTTCTTCGCCGCGGGCGCCGCCGCCCGGTACGACCTGCAGCGCCACCCCGCGGAGCCCGGCTGGCGGTTCGCCGGCGTCCGGCTGGTGCGCATGGCCCGGCCCGTCGCGGTGTTCGCCGGCGCGTGGGTGCTGCTCGTGCTCGGGCTGCCGCACCTCGGCGTGCCGCAGGCCGCGGTCGACCGGGTCGCGCGCATCGTGCCGCAGCCGCTGTGGTTCCTGGGGGTGCAGCTCGGGCTGCTCGCGCTGGCCCCGGTGCTGGTCCGGACGCTGCGGCGGTTCGGCGGCGCGCGCGTGCTGCTGGTCGCGGCGGCGCTGCCGGTGGCCGTGGACCTGCTGCGGTTCTCCGACGAGCTGCCCGTGCCCGGCTGGCCGAACCTGCTGCTGGTGTGGGCCGTGCCGTTCCTGGCCGGCCTGCTGGACGCCGAGCGCCGGCTGCGGCCGGC
>JAEWGQ010000014.1 GCA_023388235.1 Actinomycetes bacterium
AGCCGGAGCGGGGCCGGCGCCGTCACCGGCGGGACCGGGCGGCGCGCCGCACGCCGTCGCGCAGGGCGACGGCGGACCGCTGCGCCCCCTCCACCGCCCCGAGCAGCCGCGCCCGGCGGCGGGGGACGTCCCGGGTGAGGGTGCCGTCGCGCTCGGCCTCGAGCAGCGAGCCGTACAGCTGGCCGAAGGTGTGCAGCGCGGCGACGGCGAACCCGGCGCGGCCGTCGCGCCACGCGCCGCCGAACACGGTGGACCGCAGCAGCTCGCGCAGCAGCGCGACGGGGTCGTCCAGACGGGTGAACCTGCCGGGGTTGTTGCCGGCGTAGCGCAGGATCTTCTCGGTCGTCTGCTCGACCGAGCGGAAGTTCAGGTGCGCGATGGCCGGCACGGTGGCGGGCGCGTCCACCCCGCGGCCGTCCAGCACCGGGGGGACGTGCGCGAGCGCGGGCTCGGCGTAGCGGGCGCGGCCCCGGCGCAGCAGGGAGTACTTGGCGCTGCCGTGCAGGGAGTGCTCCAGCAGCCGGCCGAAGGCGACGTTGTCGTACCGCAGCCGCACGCCGGCGACGTCGGCGGGGCCGTCGAGCACGGGCTGCAGCGCGGCCCGGAACCCCGGCGGCAGGTGCTCGTCGGCGTCGACGAACAGCACCCAGTCACAGGTCGCCGCGGCGAGCCCCCGGCCCCGGACCTGCTCCACGACGGGCACGTCGGGCACGGGGACGACCCGGGCGCCGTGGGCGGCCGCGACGGCGACGGTGTCGTCGGTCGAGGCCATGTCGCACACGAGCACCTCGTCGAAGCCGGCCAGGCGCGGCAGGCAGTCCCGCAGCAGGTCAGCCTCGTCGCGCGAGTACACGACGGCGCTCACGGTGCTCGGCGGGGTCATGGCGACGAGCGTAGGTGCGGGTCCGCCGCCGGGGGCACCACCGAGCGGGTGAATCGGCCCAAAGTGGGACACATGCCGCATCTCGGACGACTAGCCTCGCCTCGCGGACGAGCGGTCCGCACCGCCCGCCGGAGCACGCTCCGCAGGGCCGAGGGAGGAGCAGGGGATGAGCCACGTCGTGGTCGTCGGCACCGGCATCGTGGGACTCGCGGTGGCCGCCCGCCTCGCCGCCCGGGGCGACGAGGTCACCGTCCTCGACAAGGAGGACGGGCTCGCGCGGCACCAGACCGGGCGGAACTCCGGGGTGATCCACTCCGGGCTGTACTACGCCCCGGGCAGCCTCAAGGCGACGATGGCGGCGGCCGGCGCGCGCTCGATGGTCGAGTACGCCCGCTCGCGCGGCGTCGCCGTGGACGTGTGCGGCAAGCTCGTCGTCGCCACCGGCGCCGACGAGGTCCCCGCGCTGCACCGGCTCGCCGACCGCGCCGTCGCCAACGGCGTGCCCGCCCGCGCCGTGACCCCCGGCGAGGCCCGCGAGCACGAGCCGCACGTGCGGGCGGTCGCGGCGCTGCGCGTGGAGTCCACCGGGATCGTCGACTACCCCGGGGTGTGCCGGGCGCTCGCCGCCGACGTCGAGGCCGCCGGCGGGCGGATCCTGCTCGGCGAGGAGCTGCTCGCCGCCCGCACCGTCCCCGACGCCCCCGGCACCCGCGGCCGCGTCGAGGTGCGGACCGACCGCGCCGACCGGGAGGCCGACGCGCTCGTCGTCTGCGCCGGCCTGCACGCCGACCGGGTCGCCCGCGCGTGCGGACTGGAGCCCGAGGCGCGCATCGTGCCGTTCCGCGGCGAGTACTACGAGCTCACCCCCGAGGCGGGCACGCTGGTGCGCGGCCTCGTCTACCCGGTGCCGGACCCGCGGTTCCCCTTCCTCGGCGTGCACCTGACCCGCGGGATCGAGGGCCACGTGCACGCCGGGCCCAACGCCGTGCTGGCCCTGGCGCGCGAGGGGTACACCTGGCGCGACGTCTCGGCCCGCGACCTGGCCGACGCCCTCGCCTGGCCCGGGCTCTGGCGGCTCGCCGCCCGCAACCTCGTGCCCGGCGCCGCCGAGGTCGGCCGCTCGCTGTCCACCCGCGCCTTCGCCCGCAGCCTGGCGCGGCTCGTCCCCGGACTCACCGCCGCCGACCTGGTGCCGGCCCCGTCCGGGGTGCGGGCCCAGGCGCTGCGCCGCGACGGCGGGCTCGTGGACGACTTCCTCGTGCAGACCGCCGGCCGGCAGGTGCACGTCCTGAACGCGCCCTCTCCCGCGGCCACCGCGTCGCTGGAGATCGCGCGGCACATCGTCGAGCAGCTCGACGCCGCCCTGCCCCTGCAGCACGCGGCCTGACCCGGAGGACACGATGCGGATCGCCCTGGTCGTCCAGCACCCGGTGCTCCCCGAGATCACCGCGGGCGGGATCCTCGACCTGCACCACCTCGCGCTCGAGCTCGTGCGCACCGGGCACCGGCCCGAGGTCGTCGCGCAGCGGTACGGCGGGCGCCGGCTGCTCCCGCACCGGCTGCTGCAGCGCGCGCACCCCGCCCGGCCGACCGTCTGGCGCGACGACGTCAACGGGTACCCGACCAGCCGCTACGGCGCCTGGAGCCTGCACGCCGGCGTCGAGCAGCGGCTGGACCGCGGCGACTGGGACGTCGTCGTGCTGCAGGACGTCGCCACGTTCGACCTCGTCCCCGTCGTGCACCGGCACGGCGTCCCGCTGCTGATCCGGATCGTCGCCGTGCGGGAGGTCGACGAGCTGGCGCGCCGCGCCGCCGCCGACCCCGGGTTCGCCGCCGTGCTCCGCGACCCGTCCGTGCGCGTGGTCAGCAACTCGCAGTTCGTCGCCGGGCAGGTCCGCGCCGCGCTCGGCCTCGAGACCCCCGTCGTGTACCCGCCGATCGACCTCGACGCCTGCCGCAGCGCCGCGCACGAGCCCGCCGACGTGACGATGGTGAACCCGCGCGACGTCAAGGGCATCGACACGACGCTGGCGGTCGCGGCCCTGCTGCCGCACCGGACGTTCCTGCTGCAGGAGGCCTGGGCGCTCGACCCCGCCGAGCGCGCCGCGCTGCTCGACCGGCTGCGCCCGCTGCCGCACGTGCGGCTCGCCCCCGTCGCGCGGAGCGTCGCCGACGTCTACCGGCGCACCGCCGTGCTGCTGGTGCCGTCCCGCGTCGTCGAGACGTTCGGCCGCGTCGCGCTCGAGGGCGCGGCGAACGGCATCCCCGTCGTCGCGACCCGCGCCGGCGGGCTGCCCGAGGCCGTCGGCGCCGGGGGCGTGCTCGTCGACCCCGGCGCGCCCGCCACCGCGTGGGCGGCGGCCGTCGAGGAGCTGATGGCGGACCC
>JAEWGQ010000061.1 GCA_023388235.1 Actinomycetes bacterium
ACGGTCCACCGGCCCTGCGGGGGCACGGGCTCGCCGGGGGCGTACTCGAAGGCCTCGTCGTCGGTCTCGAGGAACCGGAAGTGCGTGGTCAGCGCCTCGCCGGTGAGCGGGAACGCGTCGGTGCCGAACAGCACGCGGTCGCCGAACCGCTCGATGAGCCGGCGGGTGCGGCGGGGCTGCCGGCCGAGCTCGGCCATGCGGCCGGCGATGTCGACGTTCCAGTTCGGCGCGGCGGCGAGCAGCCGCTCGACGCGGTCGAGGTCCTCGGCGACGCAGCCGACGTGGGCGCCGATGTAGGTGGTGCCGGGGGTGGCGAGCACGAGGGTCTCGAGGGCCGTGAGCAGCCGGTCGAACGTCGGGAACCGCGTGGTGTCCGCGAAGGACCACTCCGGGACGGCCAGCAGCTCGTCGACGCGCTCGTTGCGGGCGTCGAGCGGCTGGAAGAACGCGACGGGGTCGGCGACGTGGATGAGCACGGGCAGCCCGAGGTCGCCCGCGAGCGCGAGGGTGCGCACGACGCGCGGGTCGTCGGGCAGCACGAGCGCCCCGGTGGCGTCGCGGACCCGCAGGCCGACGGTCTTCCACACCTTGACGCCCGCCGCGCCGCGGGCCGCGCAGTCGCGCAGCTGGTCGGCGAGCAGCCGCTCCCCGTCGTCGGCGGCGAGCAGGTCCCAGTCGAGCTGGCAGAACGTGCGGAACCGCCGCGGGTGGGGCCGGTCGTAGCGGTCGAGGTTCGCCTCGAGCTCGGCGCCGTGCATGCCGTCGAGGTTGACGACGAGCTCGACGCCGTGGGCGTCCATGAGGTCGAGCAGGGCGCCGACGTCGGGGGCGGTCCAGCCGGGGCCGGTGAGCCAGCGGCCGAGGTGGTTGTGCGCGTCGATGCAGGGCACGGCGCTGCGGGGCACGTCGGTGCGGCGGGCGACGAGCGTGCTGCGGGGCTGCCAGTCGGCGAGGCGCAGGTCCTCGGGACGCTCGAGTCGGTCGGTCATCGGTCGCTCCCACGGGGTTCGATCAGCCAGAGTGAGCGATTCATGCACTTTGCTGGGCACCGGTCGCTCAAGTGAGCAGTATGTCGTGCACACCGACCCGACGCAGTCATTCGTCGGCTAGAAACGGAAAGTGAGCACTGCCCGTGAGCACCTCGATCACCGCACGCGAGATCGCGAGCCAGCCGGACCTGTGGGCCCGCGCGATCGCCGAGGCCCCCGCGCTGGGGGCCGCCCTGGGTCACCCCGGGGAGTCCGTCCTCGTCCTCGGCTGCGGGACCAGCGCCTTCGTCGCCGAGTCGATCGCGGTGCTGCGGGAGCGGGCGGGCCTCGGGACGACCGACGCCGCCTACGCCTCCGAGTGGCAGCCCGGCCGCCGGTACGACCGGGTCGTCGTCATCAGCCGGTCCGGGACCACGACGGAGGTGTCCGCGGCGCTCACGCTGATCGAGCCGGGCACCACCACCGTCGCGATCACCGGCGTCGCCGACTCGCCGATCGCCCGCGCGGTCGACGAGGTGCTGCTGCTGGACTGGGCCGACGAGCAGTCGGTCGTCCAGACGCGGTTCCCCACCACGGTGCTCGCCCTCGCGCGCGCCACGTTCGGTGAGGACCTCACCGGCCTGGTGGAGACCGCTCGCGCGGTGCTCGCCGAGCCGCTGCCGGTGGGGCCCGAGGGCCTGGACCACGTGGTGTACCTCGGCCACGGCTGGACCTACGGCCTGGCCCAGGAGGCCGCGCTGAAGGTCCGCGAGGCCGCCCAGGCGTGGTCCGAGGCCTACCCGGCCCTCGACTACCGGCACGGCCCGATCGCGGTGGCCCACGAGGGCACCGTCGTCACCGTGCTCGGTGCGGTCGACCCGTCGCTCGTCGCGGACGTCGCCCGGACCGGGGCCGTCGTCCAGGCGACCGCGCACGACCCGCTCGTGCAGCTCGTCCAGGCCCAGCGGTTCGCCGTGGCCCTCGCCGAGCTCCGCGGGCTGAACCCGGACACCCCGCGCCACCTGACCCGCTCCGTCGTCCTGTCCTGACCCCGGGCCCTCCCCCGTCCGCCGCCGCCCCGACCAGAGGAGAACGCCGTTGTCCGCCCTCGATCGTCCCCGCACCCGACCGCTCGCCGCCACCGCGGCCGTGGCCGCTGCCGCCCTGGCCCTCGCGGCCTGCGGCAGCGGCACCCCGGCCGCGTCCACCACCCTCGACACCGAGGCCGACACCACCATCACCTGGTGGACCGGCCAGGCCGACCAGGCCGAGACGATCCTCGAGGGGCTGGCCGCCGACTTCGAGTCCCAGCACCCGAACGTCACGATCGACGTGTCCTCCGGGGCGCCGTCGACGGAGGAGCTGCTCCGCAAGCTCACCGCGGGGTTCGCCGGCAACAGCTACCCCGACATCTCCTACGCGTTCGGGTCGTGGGCCTCCGAGCTCGCGCAGTCCGAGCGCACGCAGGACATCACGGAGAAGGTCGCCGACCCCGAGGTGGACTGGGACTCGCTGCCGGCCGCCGGCCGGGCGACCGCGCAGCCCGGCGGCGGCGCGACCATCGGCTTCCCGGCCGTGGTGGACAACCTGTCGCTGATCTACAACACGACGGTGTTCGACGCCGCCGGCCTGGACTACCCGGACGAGACCTGGACCTGGGACGACTTCCGGGAGGCCGCCGCGCAGCTCACCGACCCGGCCACCAACACCTACGGGTACGGCTACTCGGTGTCCGGCAGCGAGGAGACCACCTGGCAGTTCTGGCCGCACCTGTGGCAGCGCGGCGGCGAGATCCTCACCGACGACGAGTCGGCCACGGCCTTCGCGTCGGACGCCGGGGTGGACGCCCTGACCTTCCTGCGCGACATGGCCGTGGACGACAAGTCCGTCTACCTGGACCAGACCGACACCAAGGCCCTCGACCTGTTCGCCAGCGACCGCATCGGCATGGTGACCTCCGGCCCCTGGGCCCTGTACACGCTGCAGGAGGCGGGCACCTCGTACGGCGTGACGACGCTGCCGGGGACCGACGGCAACCACGAGACGGTCTCCGGGCCGGACCTGTGGGTGCTGTTCGACCACCAGGACGCGAACCGCGCCTACTGGTCGTACGAGTTCGTCCGCTGGCTGACCTCGCCCGAGCAGGACGTCCGGTGGAACGTCACGTACGGCAACCTGCCGCTGCGGGCCACCGAGATCGACTCCCCCGAGTTCCAGGCGCAGGTCGCCCAGATGCCCGGCCTGGACGTCATGGCCGCCAACGCCGAGAACACGAAGCACGCGCGGCCGACGGTGACCGGCTACGTGGCGGTGTCCGAGGCGATCGCGTCCGCCATCTCGCAGGTCCTGCAGGGCCAGGGCGACCCCGCCACCGCGCTGGAGGACGCCGCCGCGCAGGCCGACCAGCGCCTGGGGGACTGAGCGTGTCCGGGACCACCGCCCCCGCACGCGGGGCCGGGACGCGCCGGGGGGCCCTGCTGCCCCGCGCGCACGCCCCGGCCCGCGTGGCGGGCGACCGGCCGCGGGCCCCGCGGCGCCGGCTGCGGGACGCGCTGGTCGGCTGGGGGTTCGTGTCCCCCGCCGTGGTGATCGTGCTCGGCCTGTCGATCTTCCCCGCCGTCTGGGCGTTCGTGCTCTCGCTGCAGGAGTGGAACGGGTTCAGCACGCCGGAGAACGTCGGGCTGGCGAACTACGGCCGGCTCGTCACGGACGCCGAGCTCGGCCAGGCCGTCACGCACACGCTGCTCTACACGGTGCTGTTCGTCCCGGCCTCGGTGCTGCTGGGCGTCGGGCTGGCCGTGCTGCTGAACCGCCGCCTGCTGCTCATCGGCTTCTACCGGACGGCGATCTTCCTGCCGTTCGTCGCGTCGGCCGCCGCGACCGGCATCCTCACGACCTACCTGTTCAACCCGCAGTTCGGTCTCGCCAACACGGTGCTGCGCGCCCTGCACCTGCCGCAGCAGGCGTGGCTGGAGGACCCGAGCCAGGCGATGGTCGTCATCACGATCATGTCGCTGTGGGGCCAGGCCGCGTTCACCACGGTGATCTACCTGGCCGCCCTGCAGGACATCCCCGCCGAGCTGGTCGAGGCCGCGCGCATCGACGGCGCGAACCGGTGGCAGGCGTTCTGGCACGTGACGTTCCCGCAGCTCGCGCCCGTCACCGTGTTCGTGACGATCTGGCAGACCATCGGGGCCATCCAGCTGTTCGACCTCGTCTACACGACCACCCGCGGCGGCCCGCTGAACGCGACCGAGACGATCGTCTACTACCTGTGGGACCGGGCCTTCAAGGGCTTCGAGTTCGGCTACGCCTCGGCCGTCGCGTACGCGCTGTTCGCGGTCACGCTGCTCATCACCGGCGGGGTCCTCCTGCTGTCCCGCCGCTCGAACACGGAGGCCTTCTGATGGCCGTGGAGACCCTCACCCGCGTGACGCCCACCCCCGACGGGGCGGGCCCGGACGCGGCCCCCGCGCGGCGCCCCGGACGGCGCTCGTGGCTGTGGCACCTCGCGCTCGCCCCGGTCGCGGTGGTGTTCGCGCTGCCGTTCGTGCAGATGTTCCTCACCGCGCTCACCCCGCGGTCCGAGATGAACAAGTTCCCGCCGCGGTTCATCCCCGCGCACCTGACGCTGGACGGCTTCACCCGGCTCTTCCAGGAGTCGGACATCCTGCGGTGGACGCTCAACACGCTGATCGTCTCGGGCGTCGGCGTGGTGGCGCACCTCGTGCTCTGCTCGCTCGCCGGGTACGGCTTCGCGCGGCTGAAGTTCCCGGGCCGGACGTTCGGGTTCTTCGCGGTGGTCGCCACGATCATGATCCCGACGCAGCTGCTCATGGTCCCGACGTACGTGATGTTCTCCCGCATCGGGCTGATCGACACCCTCGGCGCCGCGATCGTGCCGTGGCTGGCCTCCGCGTTCGGCATCTTCCTCATGCGGCAGTTCTTCCTGTCGCTGCCGGCGGAGCTCGAGGAGGCCGCCGTGCTCGACGGGTGCGGGCGGTTCGCCGTGTTCTGGCGGATCGTGCTGCCGCTGGCCAAGCCGGCGATGGCGACCCTCGCGATCTTCACGCTGCTCAGCTCGTGGAACGACCTGGTCTGGCCGCTCATCGCGATCAACGACAGCGCGAACTTCACGCTGCAGCTCGGCATCACGAACTTCCAGGGCGCCCGCCGCACCGACTGGTCCCTGCTGATGGCGGGCAACGTGATCGCCACCCTCCCGCTCATCGTGTTCTTCGTGGTCGCGCAGAAGCAGTTCATCGCGACCATGACGTTCTCCGGCCTGAAGGGATGACCGCCGTGCCCGACCAGCCCGACCAGCCCGACCAGCCAGTCCTGCCCGGCGCCCGCCCGGTGCTCGTCGCCGGGGACGCCAACGTCGACCTCGTCCTCACCGGCGACGTCGTGCCGCGGTTCGGCCAGGCCGAGCAGCTGCTCGACCGGGGCGACCTCGTGCTCGGCGGCAGCGCGTCCATCGCGGCCTGCGGGCTGGCGCGGCTCGGCGTGCCCACCGCCCTGGTGGCCCGGGTCGGCGCCGACACGTTCGGCCGGTTCACCACCGACGCGCTGGCCGGCGCGGGGGTGTCCGTCGGCCACGTCGCGGTCGACCCCGCCGTGCCGACCGGCATGTCCGTGATCCTGTCCACCCCCGGCGACCGGGCCATCCTCACGGTGCCCGGGACGATCCCCACGCTCGACCCCGCCGCGGTGCTCGCCGCCCTGACGGCGACCGGCGCCGCGCACCTGCACGTCGCGTCGTACTTCCTGCAGCCCGCGCTCGCCGCGGGGCTGCCCGGCCTGCTCGCCGCCGCCCGCGCCCGGGGCGTGACCACCAGCCTCGACACCAACTGGGACCCGGCGGAGCGCTGGGCGGGCGTCGCGGACGCGCTGCCGCTCGTGGACGTGCTGCTGCCCAACGCCGAGGAGCTGCGCGCGCTCGCCGCCGCCGCGGGCGTCACCGGGCCGGACGACCTGGCCCTCGGCACCGGTCTCGCCCGACTCGGCCCGCGCGTCGTCGTGAAGGCCGGGGCGGAGGGCGGCTGGTCCGTCGACGCCGCCGGCACCGTGACCCGGGCGCCCGGCCTGCGGGTCGACGTCGTCGACACCACCGGCGCGGGCGACAGCTTCGACGCCGGCTACCTCGCGGCCGTGGCGCACGGCGTCGCCGACGAGCACGACCGCCTGCGCTGGGCCGCCGCCGCGGGCTCGCTGTCCACCCTCGGCGCCGGTGGCACCGGCCGCCAGGCCACCCTCGCCGACCTCGACGCGGCCGCCGTGCCGCACGTCCCCGCGCCGGTGGCGCTCGCCACCTGACGCGCCGCGCCCCGCGCTCCTCCCCCACCACACCCCACACCGCCAGCAACGCCCCGCCGCGGGCGGGCACCGTCGCGCGCCCGCGCGCGCCGCCTCACGAACGGAGACCCCGATGACCGACCAGCTCAGCGCCCTGGTGACCCGCCACCGTGCCGGCTCGCCCGAGGGCATCTACTCGGTGTGCTCGGCGCACCCGATGGTGCTCGAGGCCGCCGTGCGGCAGGCCCTCGCGGACGGCTCGTGGCTGCTCGTCGAGGCCACGTCGAACCAGGTGGACCAGTTCGGCGGCTACACCGGCATGACGCCCGCGGACTTCCGGGACCTGGTGCACGGCATCACCGACCGGCTCGGCCTGCCGCGCGAGCGGCTCGTGCTCGGCGGCGACCACCTGGGACCGAACCGGTGGCAGGACCGGCCGGCCGCCGAGGCGATGGACCTCGCGGAGGGCGTCATCGAGGCGTACGTGGCGGCCGGGTACACGAAGATCCACCTGGACTGCTCGATGTCCTGCGCCGACGACCCGACCCCGCTGGGCGACGCCGCCGTCGCGGAGCGCGCGGCCCGGCTGCTCGCCGTCGCCGAGCGGACCGCGGCGCGCACGGGCGACCCGGAGCGGCTGTCGTACGTCATCGGCACCGAGGTGCCCGTGCCCGGCGGCGCGCACGAGACCCTGCACGCCCTCACCCCGACCAGCCCGGACGCGGCCCGCGCGACGCTCGCGGCGCACCGGGCGGCGTTCGACGCCGTCGGGATGCTCGGGGCGTGGCCGCGGGTCCGCGCGCTCGTCGTGCAGCCCGCCGTCGAGTTCGACCACGTCCAGGTGGTCGACTACCGCTCCGAGGCGACGGTCGCGCTGCGCGAGGTGCTGACCGACGAGCCCGGCATGGTGTTCGAGGCGCACTCCACCGACTACCAGACCGCCGAGCGGCTCACCGCGCTGGTCCGCGACCACTGGGCCGTGCTGAAGGTCGGCCCCGGGCTGACGTTCGCCCTGCGGGAGGCGCTGTTCGCGCTCGCCGAGATCGAGACCGAGCTCGTCCCCGACGCCGACCGGTCGCACCTGGTGGACGTGCTCGACGCGCGCATGGTCGCCCAGCCGCGGTACTGGCAGGGCTACCACGACGGCGACCCCGCGGAGCAGCGCGTCGCCCGGCGGTACTCCTACAGCGACCGGGTCCGGTACTACTGGCCCGACCCGGAGGTCGAGGCCGCCGTCGAGACCCTGCTGCGGAACCTCGCGGGCACCGGCATCCCCGAGACGCTGCTGAGCCAGCACCTGCCCGAGCAGTACGCCCGCGTGCGCGCCGGGGCCCTGACCCCGGACCCGCGCGAGCTGGTGGTGGACAAGGTCCGCGACGCGCTCCGGCC
>JAEWGQ010000253.1 GCA_023388235.1 Actinomycetes bacterium
GACGGGGACCGCTCCGGGCGGGGACGGCGCGGTGTCGTCGCCGGCCCCGCCCGGGCGGCGCTACTCCGCGGTGCGGCGCAGGACCTCGGTCAGCCGGTTCGCGGCGGACACGACCGCGGCGGCGTGCAGGCGCCCGGGCTGGCGCGACAGGCGCTCCACGGGTCCGGAGATCGAGACCGCCGCGACGACCCGCCCGGACTGGCCGCGCACGGGGGCGCTGACGGACGCGACACCGACCTCGCGCTCGGACACGGACTGCGCCCAGCCGCGCCGGCGGACGCCGGACAGGATGGTGGCGGTGAACTTCGCGCCCTGCAGGCCGCGGTGCAGGCGGTCGGGCTCCTCCCACGCGAGCAGGATCTGCGCGGCGGACCCGGCGAGCATCGTCAGGGTCGCGCCGACCGGGATGGAGTCCCGCAGGCCGATGGGGCGCTCCGCGGCGGCCACGCAGATGCGCTGGTCGCCCTGGCGGCGGTAGAGCTGCGCGCTCTCGCCGGTGTGGTCGCGCAGGGCCGCGAGCACGGGCCCCGCGGCGGCGAGCAGCCGGTCCTCGCCGGCGGCGCTGGCGAGCTCCGTGAGCCGCGGCCCGAGGACGAACCGACCCTGCATGTCGCGCCCCACCAGGCGGTGGTGCTCGAGCGCGACGGCCAGACGGTGGGCCGTCGGGCGGGCAAGATGGGTGGCGTTGACCAGCTGCGCGAGGGTCGCGGGGCCGGCCTCCAGGGCGTTGAGCACGGACGCGGCCTTGTCGAGTACGCCGACTCCGCTAGAGTTGTCCATAGGTCGATATTGGCGTCTCGAAGGCTGAGACGCAAGTGCGACACGGAGAACGGACCCGGACGGCCCCCCGCCCGGACGGACGAGAGGACGGCGACATGGCCGGCACACTGGCGGAGAAGGTGTGGGAGAACCACATCGTGCGGCGCGGCACCGACGGCGCGCCCGACCTGCTCTACATCGACCTGCACCTGGTGCACGAGGTCACCAGCCCCCAGGCGTTCGAGGGGCTGCGCCTCGCCGGCCGCCCCGTGCGCCGCCCGGACCTCACGCTCGCCACGGAGGACCACAACACCCCGACGCTCGACATCGACCTGCCGATCGCCGACACCACGTCGCGCACGCAGATCGACACGCTCCGGAACAACGCGCGGGAGTTCGGCGTCCGGCTGCACTCCCTCGGCGACGCCGACCAGGGCATCGTGCACCAGGTCGGCCCGCAGCTCGGCCTGACCATGCCCGGCCTCACGGTGGTGTGCGGCGACTCGCACACGTCCACGCACGGGGCGTTCGGCGCGCTGGCGTTCGGCATCGGCACGTCCGAGGTCGAGCACGTGCTCGCCACCCAGACGCTGCCCCTCGCGCCGTTCAGGACGATGGCCATCACGGTCAACGGGGCCCTCCCGCTGGGCGCGACGGCGAAGGACATCATCCTGGCGGTCATCGCCCGGATCGGCACCGGCGGCGGCCAGGGCTACGTCCTGGAGTACCGCGGCGAGGCGATCCGGAACCTCTCGATGGAGGGCCGGATGACGATCTGCAACATGTCGATCGAGGCCGGGGCCCGCGCGGGCATGATCGCGCCCGACCAGACCACGTTCGACTACCTCAAGGGCCGCCCGCACGCCCCCGAGGGCGCCGACTGGGACGCCGCGGTGGCGTACTGGTCGACGCTGCGCACCGACGACGACGCGACGTTCGACGCCGAGGTGGTCATCGAGGCCGCCGAGCTCGAGCCGTTCGTCACCTGGGGCACGAACCCGGGCCAGGGCCTGCCGCTGTCGGGCGCCGTCCCGGTGCCGGAGCAGATCGCCGACCCGAACGAGCGCGTCGCCGCCGAGCGGGCCATCGAGTACATGGGCCTGACCCCGGGGCAGCCGCTGCGCGAGATCGCCGTGGACACGGTGTTCATCGGCTCCTGCACGAACGGGCGGATCGAGGACCTGCGGGCGGCCGCCAAGCTGCTGCAGGGCCAGAAGAAGGCCGACTCCGTGCGCGTCCTGGTGGTGCCCTCGTCGGCGCGCGTCCGGCTGCAGGCGGAGGCCGAGGGCCTGGACCGGATCTTCCTGGACTTCGGCGCCGAGTGGCGCAACGCCGGGTGCTCGATGTGCCTGGGCATGAACCCGGACCAGCTCGCGCCGGGGGAGCGGTCGGCGTCCACGTCGAACCGCAACTTCGAGGGCCGGCAGGGCAAGGGCGGCCGCACGCACCTGGTGTCGCCGCTGGTCGCCGCCGCCACGGCCATCCGCGGCACGCTGTCGTCGGTCGCCGACCTCGGCCCGGACGTCCCCGTGCCGGACGGCTCGCCGCTGGACCTGCAGCCGGCCTGAGCGCCCCGGCACCCCCGACGCCCCCTTCGACCCAGGAACGAGCACCGTCATGGAGAAGTTCACCCAGCACACCGGCGTCGGCGTCCCGCTGCGCCGCAGCAACGTCGACACCGACCAGATCATCCCCGCGGTCTACCTCAAGCGCGTGACCCGCACGGGCTTCGAGGACGCGCTGTTCGCGGCGTGGCGCAACGACCCGTCGTTCGTCCTCAACCAGGACGCCTACCGCACCGGCTCGGTCCTCGTGGCCGGCCCGGACTTCGGCACCGGCTCGTCCCGGGAGCACGCCGTGTGGGCGCTCAAGGACTACGGCTTCAAGGTCGTCCTGGCCTCGCGGTTCGCCGACATCTTCCGCGGCAACTCGGGCAAGCAGGGCCTGGTCGCGGGGCAGGTCGCCCAGGAGGACATCGAGCTGATCTGGAAGGTCCTGGAGACCGCCCCGGGCACCGAGGTGACCGTCGACCTGGAGGCCCGCACGGTCACCTGCGACGACGTCGTGGTGCCGTTCCAGATCGACGACTACACCCGCTGGCGCCTGATGGAGGGCCTGGACGACATCGGCCTGACCCTGCAGCACGAGGACGAGATCACCGCGTTCGAGGCCACCCGCGAGGCGTGGCGGCCGAAGACCCTGCCGGCCAAGCACCTGCCGCCGGTCGAGATCAAGGCCGCGCGCCCGGTGGAGCTGAGCCTGGGGCGGCGTCCCGGCCTCTGAGCACTCAGCGGCGGAGGGGTCGCGGCCGCCCGGCCACTCAACCGGGTCGGAGCGGCCACTCAGCGCCCGCACGGGGGTGGGACGGCCGCGCGGTGACGGCCCCCAGGTCCCACCCCCCGTCGCGGGCGGCCCGTCTACCTTCCTCGCGTCAACCGGGGGCCGGCTCGCGTGCGGCGCAGGCCCCTCCCGTCGCCTGCGAAGGACCCGTCATGAGCCACCTCCCGCCCGACGTCCCCCCGGGGCAGCCCCACCCCGACCAGCCGCCCGCCGGTCCGTCCGGTGGCCCGCCTCCGGGCGGGCACCCCGCCGGCCCGTACGGTGGCCCGCCTCCGGGCGGGCACCCCGCCGGTCCGTACGGTGGCCAGCCTCCGGGCGGGCACCCCGCCGGTCCCCACGGTGGCCCGCCCCCGGGCGGGCACTCCGCCGGTCCCTACGGTGGCCCGCCCCCGGGCGGGTACCCCGCCGGTCCGCCCGTCCCGCAGCCGCAGGGCGAGGACCCGGGCCGGACGCTCGGGATCATCTCCATCGTCGCCGCGTTCCTCGCCTCGGTGGTGGGGATCGTCGTCGGCGCGATCGGGCGCAAGAAGTCCCGGGAGGCGGGGTTCCCGGGCACCCTGGGCACCATCGGCATGTCGCTGTCGATCGTGACGGCCGTCGTCGGCCTGGTCGTGGGCGTCCTCGTGGTCACGGCGGACGGCCGCGACCCGAGCGACCCGACGGTCTCGGCCGGCGCGGACGCGGCGGACGACGCCGACCGGGACCAGCCCGACCCGGACGAGGCGGAGCCGACCGCGACCGCCGGGTCGGACGACGCCGAGCCGGACGAGGCGCAGGCCGCCCCGCCGAACGGTGAGGCGACGCAGCCGGGCACCGCGCTCACCTTCGGGGACACCGCCCTCCTCCCGCGGGACCCGACCGGCGGCGGCGGGGCGAACCTGTCCGTCACCGTCACGGACGTGGTCGTGGGATCCACCGCGGACTTCGAGCTGTTCGACGAGGACACGCAGGCGTCGCTGGCCAGCATGCTCCCGTACTACGTGAAGCTGTCGGTCGTCCTCGACGCCGCCGACGAGGTCTCCTGGTTCTCGTCCGTCGACTTCGAGCTCCTGGACCAGGACGGCGACGACATCCAGGACCTGATGGTCTGGGGGAGGTACGCGCCGTGCGACGACACCGCGGACCTCGTCCCGGGCACGCCCGTGGAGGTGTGCCTGCCGTTCATCGGGCCGTCGATCCAGGAGCCGACGACGGTGCAGTGGGTGGGTGACTGGGACTCGGCCTACGACCACGCCCCCGTCACCTGGACCCGGTAGCCCGGCCCGCTGCCGTCGTCCGGCAGCACGCCCGGGTCCCGCAGCAGCGGGACCCGGGCGCCCGGCATGTGGAGGTTTGGCGCGTGCTGTGCGTGCCCCCCGGCGCGGGTGAGTGACACGGGCCGCGCGTGCGTCACCATGGGGGGATGACCGATCTGCTGTACGTCCACGGCGGCACGCCCCTGTCGGGCGAGATCACCGTCCGCGGGGCCAAGAACTTCGTCTCCAAGGCGATGGTGGCCTCGCTGCTGGGCGAGACCCCGAGCGAGCTGCGCAACGTCCCCCAGATCCGCGACGTCGGCGTCGTCACCGGCCTGCTCGAGCTGCACGGCGTGCGCGTGTCCGCGGACCCCGTCGGCGGCGTCCTGCGCCTCGACCCGACCGACGTCGAGTCCGCGCACGTGGCGGACATCGACGCGCACGCCGGGTCCAGCCGCATCCCGATCCTGTTCTGCGGCCCGCTGCTGCACCGGCTCGGCGAGGCGTTCATCCCCGACCTCGGCGGCTGCCGGATCGGTGACCGGCCGATCAACTACCACCTCGACATCCTGCGGCAGTTCGGGGCCGTGGTGGACAAGCGGGACAGCGGCATCCACATCCGGGCGCCGCGCCGGCTGCAGGGCACCCGGATCACGCTCCCGTACCCGAGCGTCGGCGCGACCGAGCAGCTGCTGCTCACGGCCGTGCGGGCCGAGGGCATCACGGAGCTGACGAACGCCGCGATCGAGCCCGAGATCATGGACCTGATCAACGTCCTGCAGAAGATGGGCGCGATCATCTCCGTCGACACCGACCGGGTCATCCGGATCGAGGGCGTCGACCGGCTCGTCGGGTTCCAGCACACGGCGCTCGCGGACCGCATCGAGGCGGCGTCCTGGGCGTCGGCCGCGCTGGCCACCGGCGGCGACATCTACGTGCGCGGCGCGACGCAGCCCGAGATGACGACGTTTCTCAACACGTTCCGCAAGGTGGGCGGCGAGTTCGCGGTCGACGACGAGGGCATCCGGTTCTTCCACCCCGGCGGCGACCTGTCGTCGATCGTCCTGGAGACCGACGTGCACCCCGGCTTCATGACGGACTGGCAGCAGCCGCTGGTCGTGGCGCTGACCCAGGCGACGGGGCTGTCGATCGTGCACGAGACGGTGTACGAGAACCGCTTCGGCTTCACGGACGCGCTGCGCGGCATGGGCGCGACCATCCAGGTCTACAAGGAGTGCCTGGGCGGGCGGCCGTGCCGGTTCGGGCAGCGGAACTTCTACCACTCGGCGGTCGTCTCGGGCCCGACCCCGCTGGCCGCCGCGGACATCGAGGTGCCGGACCTGCGCGGCGGGTTCAGCCACCTCATCGCCGCGCTCACCGCCAAGGGGACCTCGGCGGTGCGGGGGATCAGCCTCATCGACCGCGGGTACGAGAGCTTCACGGAGAAGCTGACGGCGCTGGGCGCGGAGTTCGACCGCGACTGACCCCGTCAGCGGCGCGGGCGGTCGCGGAACTCGTGCGGGCTGTGCGGGGCGACGCCCGCGACGCGGGTGACGATCTCGGCCGCGACGTCGCGCATCTTCGCGTTCCGGTTCTGCGACGCCCGCCGCAGGATGCCGAACGCCTCCTCCGGGCCGCAGCGGTTCTGCGCCATCACGACGCCGAGCGCCTGGTCGATGACGGCGCGGGCGGCCATCGCCTGCTTCAGGTCGGCGTTCACCCGCGCCTGCTCCTCGGCGCGCACGGCGACGAGCACGGCGCGCCCGGCGTCGTCCGCGAACCGTCCGACGCCGGCGACGACCTCGTCGGGCCACTCGCCGGGGCCCGCCCCGTACAGGTTGATCGCGAGCTCGAGCCGCGCGTCGTCGTCGGCCGGCACCGGGAGCGCGGCCGCCCGGCCGAACCCCGCGGCCAGCGTCGCCTCCCGCCACGCGTGCCAGCGGCGCTCCGCCGCCACGTCCGGCACGGTGAGGACCTGGCCGGTGCGCGCCGACTCGAGGCACGGCCCGTCGCCCGCGGCCTGCTC